>JAUIIP010000118.1 GCA_030431555.1 bacterium | reverse complement strand
TCGATCCTAACGTGGCGACGAATGAGGCGGTGCGGGCCTTCGGTGCCGAGTTTATTTGTAAAACTGCAGTCGAAGGAGTTCCTGAACTTGTATCCAGGCTCCTTGCATAGTGCATTATTGTCGTTGAAGGCTACCTCCAGCGGAGCTACGCAGTGCAGGTGAATTTGAAGACGGCGATGCAAACATGTTCAGCAAGCGGCGAGGTGTTCGAGGTAAGTCCCCACGAACGCGATTTCTTGGAGCGCGTAGCTCCGGATTTTGACGGAGAACGGTTTGAGATTCCGCTGCCCCGACTTTCTCCAAGCGAACGGGCGCGACAGCGAGTTGTTCATCGCAACGAACAGTATTTGTACCGTCACCAGTCCGCCTTTTCCGGCAAGCCGCTGATTTCAATCTATCCCCCGGATCTTTCTTCGCCCGTAGTATCAAGAGCTGAATGGTTTTCCGATGCCTGGGACGGTGAGCAGTATGGCCGCGACTTTGATTTTTCCCGTCCGTTCTTTGAGCAGTTTGCTGATTTGCAGCGGGTGGTGCCGCGTGCGTCGACAGTTACATTGAATAACGAAAACAGTGAGTACACCACGGGGACTGGTTACTGCAAGAACTGCTACATGATAAATTCCTCAGAAAACTGTGAGGACTGCCTGTATTCAAAGCTGCTTCAGAAATGTCGTGATGTGCTGGACTCTTCGTACTGCTATGACAGCGAGTTGCTCTATGAATGCTTCGATGTGCGAAACTGTTACGATTGTAAATGGGTGTACCATTCACAGCAGGCAAGTGAGTGTTGGTTTTGTGACGATGTGCGAGGCTGCCAAAACTGCTTTCTGTGTACAAACCTCGTAGGGCAGTCCTATTGTTTCCTAAACGAACCGCTTGAGAAGGAAGAATACAAGCGCAGAGTAGCAAGCTTTACCTCCAGCTACTCCAAGCTGATGGAAGCGCTTGAGTGCTTTAATCAACTGCGCGCCGGCCGCTGGTTTAAGTACGCGGAAGTCGTCAACTGCGAAGGGTGTACAGGGGATTTCCTAAGAGGCTCCAAGAATTGCATTGACTGTTACGACGTTGTCGACAGCGAAGACTGTATGCACTTACACGTCGGAGTAAAATGTAAAGATCTTTTAGACTGTTCGAACATGTATCTGGATCCGGAGTTGTCTTACCAGGTCCTCGGAACGATAGGGACAAATAATGTCCATTTTTGTCTGTATGTTTTTAACTCCTCCGACCTCTGGTACTGCGAACAGTGCTTTAACTGTCGAGATTGTTTCGGCTGCATCGGGTTGAGGAATAAACAGTATTGCATCTTTAATAAGCAGTTTGAGCCGGCGCAGTATGAGTCTGCGGTGCGTCGTATTGTTGAGCATATGCAGGGAACAAAAGAGTGGGGTGAATATTTTCCCTCGTGGATGTCTCCGTTTGCCTATAATAAGTCGCTAGCGCAGGAGTATTTTCCCCTCGATAAGGCAAACGCGATAAAGCGAGGCTATAGGTGGGAAGACGCCAAACCGGCGGACTATAAGGCGGTGGATAATTCGGTGCCGGAGCGGATCGAAGACACTCCCGATGAGATTTGCAAAGAGACGCTAGCCTGTGCAGAAACAGGTAAGAACTACCGGATTCAAGCGGCTGAATTGAGGTTTCACCGCAGCATGGGGTTGCCGCTTTCACCGGTTTGTCCGGATGTACGTTATCAGCGCAGGGTTTCGCTGCGTCGTCCACGAAAAGTGTGGGAGCGAGAATGTGAGGAGTGTGGCAAGACGCTCAAGAGTGTGTTTTCTCCGGATTCCGACGAGAAGATTCTCTGCGAAGAGCATTACCAGAAGAAGGTAGCCGGATAGACTAATCGCCGGATTTGTTTGGTGCCTTGAAGTTACGTACGAGCAAAGTGCCTAGAACGGCCATCACCAGCAAAGCAAGCAGCTGCTCTAAGCCAAACGATGAGTTTGTATTTCCGGCCGCGGGAGGCGGGCCACCGGCGCTGCGATCATTAGAGTTGTATCGCAAGCTAGGGCTAAGCTTAACGCTTTCGATCATCGCCGTATACATCGGCGCGTTTCCCGGAAATTGTGATCTTCTGTCGTATGCGACTATCTGGATGTAGCCGTTGCTTGTGAGTTTTGTCGCAGACAGACCGTTGACGGGCCCGGTTTGCGGTGAATGAATTTCGAATACTTTCCAGACGATTTGCAGATCTTGGTCGTACGAGCCTTTCTTGCTGCTAAACTGCGAAATTAACTTTTTATAGCGGTCGGTGTATTTCTGGCCTGCTGCCGCGAAGTCAGCATCAGTCTTATCGATGTCGGCTTGAGTCCAGCGGCCTCCGGTGTGTCGGCGTATTAGAATATAGGGAAGATCAAACCAGCGCTTTGCTCCAAGCGGCTGAAAAGCGTATTCGAAATTCTGAGACTTGCCGGTGCGTTTAACGGTCTTGGCATTGAACTTACCGACTTCTGCCGAGGGTACAGCTCTCCAACCCGCAGGGACGTCGATCGAGAAGCCTTGCAGCTGGAGTGTTTCAGCTCGGGCAGCCTCAGGAACCGCAGCAAGTGGTGCGAGCAGGACAAGCGACGCAAGAAGGTATGGGCGCAGTTCAATCATTACTAAAGCTTTGAGTAGTCTACGACGATTCTTCGCTGGTCAAAGCCTGCCGGGACTTCAGCCCCCGGCTTAAGTACCAGCAAAGTACGATAGCCCACTTTTGAGGCACGGTCGATTTCCTGCGGATTCTTGGAGAGAAAACATATTTGACCCGGTCGCATTTTAAGTTGATGCGCCAGTTCACGGTAGCTTCCCGCCAAGCTGCTCGGCCACTCATCTTTGCTTAGCAGCAGGCTCACCTCTGCGGTCGCCGGGGAGTCGCGCAAGGAGCGAAGCAGGTTTTCGGGCGCATAAACCGCGGTCATTAGACCATGCGTGCTCCATCGCATAAGGGCTTCAAGAAACGTATTGTCCGCCTCAAGGGTTTCGGTGCTGTCTAGGCTGACACAGTAGGCTCGGATGCTAAGCATTGAAGTTTATTAACTTCTTAAGTAGGAAATTTCAAACCTCAGGGGATTCTAAGGGTTTAGCCCTATCGTCAGCTTGACTTAAGCCTTGGAAATGATTCAATGACCTCCCGATCTTTAACACCTCACCTAATTACTACTTAACGAGACCTCCCCTGGACGCAGGATATGCGTCGAGGGGGTCGGGATTAATCAGCGTTATTCATTTGGCACCATTTTCCGCAATAGCCGGAGGAAGGAGCGTTACACGTGTCGAAGCGCGGCGCAGCAGCTGGCCATCACCAGCTGGATCTATTTGGCGCGCTCGACGCAGGTTTCGGTCACACGAAACCCAGCGAGCGCGAAGTTGTTTTCATAGTTTGGTCAGATGAGCGAGACAGTGTGGTCTACGCCGCTGCCAAGCGACTAGTCGGCAGAATCGCCGGAGTTCGTCTGAGCGTTCATCCGTTCACTACGGCAGATGAGGCTCGAGCACTTATCTGCGCGTCTGCGCGAACTGCGGATCGCCGGGTGCTGTTGTTGATCGATTTCGAGCGAAGGCAAATCGATCTGCAGGCCGAACTGGCTAAGTTGACGGGGCACAGCGATGTGCTTGGAGTGGTCGTCTTCTCACGCGAAGAGAATTGGGCAGAGAAAGCTCGTGGTCTCAAGCGCGTAGTCGATAGAGTCACCAGAGCAATTGTCAGTGCACCCAAGGCCTCCGGTGCGCGAGCTTTTTTCGCCGCCAGAGACTTTCTGCGCAGACTGGCTACCACTGGGATGGCTTGAGCGTGTCGGCCAGGTTTTACCGAAGGGAACAAAAACCCGGCCGCCCCGCTATTTTGCTGCGCGACGTTCTAAGTCGCTGATATCACACTCATAACTCGCAAGCCCTGTGCTTGAAGTCACGTATTGTCGCAGTGTTTCAATAACTTAATCACGTGTTGGGAAATCACTGGGTTCTGACCTGCAGGTGGGATGCAGGCGTTGTCATAAATCTTCCTGCCCGAAACGGGTAACTTAGCTACTAGACGTCCTGTCCGGTGCGCTGTCCAACGCAAGTGTGGTTGTTAATCTGTTTGTCGAGGAATGAATAATGAAAGGTTGTATAGTTGTTTTCGGAGTGTTTTGTTGTCTAGCGGTCTGTTCGCCGCTGAAAGCTTCTGCTCAGTGTTATGATCTTGAAACCGGCGAGCTGCTTGCCGGAAGCGCGGTAACGGAAGAAGCTTCATACTCTGCGTTCGCTGCTGCTGTCCAGTGTGGCTGTAAGCAACCAAGTGCGCCGGAAGGCTGCACAGTAGCTTCAACTGCTTCAAATTGCAGCCCGCATTCAAGCGGCGAAGGATGTAATGGAACCTGCCAGTTTCAGCAAACCTGCACGGACCCTGACGACAATGCGAGTATAACCAAAGACTGCAAGCCGCTGAAGCGGCCGAAACCGAAAGACGATCAGCAAGTCGCCGACGGCGCTCAACAAATCTCTTTGCATTAATCTCCTATATTTCAACATTTACGAGGTTTAGTTCATGAAAACTTTAGCTAAATACTTATCATGTCTTTGTATATTCACCCTCGGTGCAGCGGGCAGTGCCGCGGCCGATGAAGCTGCATGTCTGGTGTATGATGATGCCGGGAATGCGTATTTTGAAGGTGTCACTTACTCAGCCGGCGAAGCAGGGACCGCTGCGCTTCTGGCTGACAAACGCTGCGGCTGCAAGGCTCCTACGGTGCCGGAGGGCTGCACGCTATACACGACAAAGTCAAACTGTGAAGACGGCTCTAACGGCACATCTTGCTTTGGAAGCTGCGACTTTAGCTGGCTTTGCGAGGATGATGCTAACGACGGCTCTAGTTCGGGTGTGTCCTGCGCAACAATTGAGACACCGAAGAAGGTCGAGGCCGGAGCTGCTCAAGTTAACCTGCGGTAGCAGCTAGGCTTAGCCGTTCTGAACATCTTCTTCGCCCTCGTACAAAGCTCGTTCGTAGCAGGCTGTGCAGCGCAGACGCTCCGACGCACTCGAAGTATGAGCAGTTAAGATCGCGCTGCCGCATTTTCCGCAGGTTGCGCTCGAAAGCTCGCGCTTAGCACGCTTCTTCATTCTCAATTCATGCCGAGTGTCAGGGCTGTGAATCGGCAGCGGCAGGTCAACCCGACGGTAAAAGTCGAGTTCTCGGGCGATCACCTTGTACGCCTGTCCGGTTTTTTGGCAGGCGAAGACCTTAGACAGAGTGTCGCTGCCTGCTTCGGCGATGGTCTTCGGAGCAAGTTCCGCAGCGCTGGACTGCTTCTTTTGGGGCACGTCTTTCCAACGCCAGCCTCGGCTTCGAGCCTCTTCTGGGTTCAAGGGATAGTACTCCTGAACAATACTTTCATTGTAGGCGAAAGGTGAGTTCTCAATTGGGAAGAACTCGCCCCATTCCTCAGTCTGCTCCATATGCGAGATTAAACGCTGCTTCAAGTCGAAGTATTCGTCTTCGGAATATTGCTTGTTAAAGATGCAATACTGAGCGTTTCTAAGGCCATTGCAGCCGAAGATGTCTTTACAGTTGAAGCAGAACTCCGATAGGTAGGCGTCGGAGCAGTTGGACAGCATATGCGAGTAGTAGACTCGTTCACATCCGGTTACTGACAGGACCTCCGCGCAGAATTGGACCGGTCCCGCGGTGAATGAGACGTCGTGGGAGTTATTGGTGTTTAGCACGGTGTAGCAGTGGCGGCAGTTCTCAAGAACTTTTGCGTCCCAGCAGTTCTCAAGGCTTTTCGATTCGTAAATGTGATTGCCGCTGACGTCTTCATTCTTCAATCCGAAGTACTCGGGCACCACACTTTCTTCGCTTCGCCGCTCTTCGAGGAGTCCGGAAACATAGTCTATCTTCTCCCAGCTAAGTGGAAACATTTGGGACAATGACTGTTTATATTCCTCACGTGTTAGTTGTTGATTGAATAGACAATACTGTGCGCCGCGCAGATTCCAGCAGCCGAAGCAATTGGTGCAGGAGCGGCAGTCATAAAGGAAGTAGCTTTCGGTGCAGTTTGCGGACTCTAGCGAGAAGTGCACGTCGTAGCACTCAACGCAGTCTATGCTGTTTGAGCACCATTGGGAGCGGTAGACATAGAGATTGTCTACGCAGTTCTCGCTCTCCCAGACAATGTGTCCATACATGCAGGAATCATTGTCGACGCAGCCGAAAACGAGGTAACAATCCTTAGCTCGAAATACGAAGTTCGAATAGCCGCAGTTTTCGGAAAGTAAGTTCATTATAGGAAAGCGGGGGACTGCTCCGGCTAGTTCCTGATACTGTTCGAAAAAGGGTCTATTAAAGTCAATGTCTTTGCCGTAGTCGACGGCGCTCCAGTTATCAGACCACCAGTAGGTGGTGTCATAGACCGGAAAGCTCGAATCCGGAGAATACATCGAGAGTATTCGCTTTCCCGTAGCATCGCAGTTCCTATAGCAGAGTGTGCGAAAATTTCGGTAGGCGATGCGTCGTCGTTGGCGCTCCTTTGGGCAGAGCCGGGGTAGGGGCAAGCCCTGGGAGTCGTAGAAGGCAGCCTCGTCTGAACTGATTTCGAACTCTTGTGAGCTTTGACCACAGCGTCGTTTCATATTGCCTTCCTCCAGGAATGATTGTCTGGAGCCAAAGGTGAGTAAAATACCGAGTTTTATCAATGGGATGGTTTCCTGATAAGGATTCAGAATGGCTCGCAGAGAGTTGACCGCTAAGAGTATCGCCTGCTTAATATCCCGGAATAACAAGGGTAATATGACTAGGCTCGAACTACATTTCAGCCCCGGCTCCTCGGCACAGCTCAGGAAGGCTGTGTTCAGTCACCCTAAGCTTTCGAGTCCTATCGTTTCAGTAAGGGGCAAAGGGGGTGGCGCTGTGGCGTCGGACTCTTCGTTTCAATGGACCCGGGCTGTGCAGGCGTTTGTGCTCTTGGTGCTTGATGCAAAAGCTGACGGTGGAGTGCTAAAGGGTGAGGAGTCGACTCCGGCTGCATCGCTTGACTACGCAATTAGTAAGCAGACTGCGTGGCTTGCGGATATGTTCGGCCGGTTTGATTCCGGCGCACTTATTTACAAGCGTGCGTTTAAGCGCAGTAATCCCGAGCGAAAGCGCAGTGGTCCTGTCATTGTGTCGCTAAACCAAGCCTTCTTACCATGCGAAAATATCAAAGTGATTATCGGCGAAGCGGAACTTAAAGACGAAAGACAACTTCGAGTCCTGAGAGCCGCTGTGAAGTCTCAGTGGTACGCATCATCGAAACTTAGAATTGAGGAAAGAGTCCAGTCGCGTCAGAATGCCGACGAGCTAAACGGGGACGATAAGTTCAAGGAACTGTTTCGTCGACTGCTGACGGAAGAATGCCAGCTTGTCATGCATGCGACCGACATCTTCAATTCGAGAGCGCTGAAAGGCAATTTAGCGCAGCTTCGCAGCAACCCCTCGGTGAACGGTTTGTCGGGAGACGCGGAGTTTGTCAGTGCTTTAGACAGCGAGATGCTGTCCTCTCACCGCCTCGGAATAGTCGATGAGGACATGCTGCGCAAGTATCTTTGCGGTTCCAAGCCGATTCGGATTGCATCGCCGGCACCTGGCCCTGCTGCTGCTGCAATTTTCGTGTATCTGCGGGATGTGAAAGGCTATTCCCTTGAGCTTGATTTCGCTTATCCGCACGCAATCGAGATAGCGCAGCGAATCATACGCTCTGATTTTGACCAAGCACCCGATGCAGTAGTGCTTGGAATTGCCCCTGCAGCTCAACTGCTCGGGCTTGGCGGCAAGAGTCACTACAGGCCGCTGATGATGCTTCCTAAGAACAGTCAGCGTATCATCTCCGGGGGGCGAGTTTCGGGCCGCGCGAAAACGCTCGGTGAAGCAGATTATTTTATGCTCAAGGAGAATCCGTCGAACCCCAAGTTCTATTTTGACCAACTTGTGCGGAGTGGGGAGCTGCGCGAAAAACGAGTAAGCTTAAGCCATATGGAGCCCGATGAAGTATTTAGTACATTCAAAGAAGCTGATGAGAGTGTGAGAGCAATTTTGTTTTTCCCGCATTATCACTTGAACCAAATCTTTAACAAAACTCAGTTAGTCGATAGGGCAGGAGACCAGCGACAGTTCAAGGAGATGTTCTTGTTCGTGCACGACTCGATCATGCGAGATCGAAATAAAGCTCGTTGTCTTGACATAGCGATTCGTGACGCTTGGCTTACGATTCGCGAGCAGCCGAGGTTGATGAATCAGCTCATAGGCCGCCTTGTTAACGACCAGCTCTACTTGAAGTTCATGCGCCGTGCCTGCGGCCTGAGCAGTCTTCGCGCTGATATACCGAAGCTTGGGCGGCTAACGCCCTCATAAAACAATGTTTTCTTAGGACGCTGTCTAGTCCTGTGACTTATCGCACAACTTTTTTGTGAGTATCCGCACAACTACTATAGAAGGTACTCCGTTGTTGTACGCCGTGGGTCATTAGAGGCAATACACACGTGATTAACGAATTCATCTCAAAGCGAGACATTGCGCTGCTCGTAGGCAGCACTTTGCTTTTCAGCGCTGTCGCCCTGTTTGCTTGGTTTTCGCCGAGCGAGGCTTCGCTGCCCAGTGATCGAGAGCTGCGCAGCCGCCAGATCGAAATAGGGCTGGTAGGCACCGACGAACCTAAATAATAAACCTCCGCGCGGCGAGTGTCGCGATGGACGACTCGCCGCGGGTGGAGGTAAGTGAACACGCTAGTCAGTCGGGGTTAACCGGCTGTGCGCGATGCGAAGGGTCTTAGGGCAGAGGCTCGTTGAACTCGACGCAGACTTCCGCCGTGCCGTCGAACTCCTCGACCTCGAACCGAACCCACCAGGACAGTGTGTCGCCCTGATTGTAAACGAAGTCCTCAAGCAGCCAACGGAAGACACGCATGTCTCCCTGAGGCATTGAGTCTTCACAGCCGCCATCGCCGCAGGTGCAGCCGTCGGGCGGAGTTGTCCCGGGATACTTACAGACGCCGTAGTACTGCTTGACGCCGTTGAGCATCCAAACCGAAGACACGTAGCGCAGTGTGAGTTCGTCGAGCCTGAACCACTGACCAGTGTTGGGGTTCTGCACCTCAACTCCGTCCAGAACGGTCAGAATAGACCAGCCTTCATCGCGAATGCTGACGTCGTACTCGACACCGCTAGGATCGACGTTCAGATCACCCTGAAGCGGACAGCCGTTGGGGCCATCGCCGGCTTCGTATGGGCAGTCGTCCTGGCAGTTGAGAACTCCATCGCCGTCAGAATCGATGTCAGGCACACCGCAGCCGCAGGCACCCGGGGCAACCTTGTTAGGGTCGTTCGGGCAGCCGTCAGACTGATCGGGCACGCCGTCACCGTCCGAGTCGGTAGGCTCCTCGGGCTCCTCCGGCTCCTCTGCAGAACAGCCGTTGTCGCCTGTGCCGGCCTCGAATGGACATGCGTCGTTCCCATTGGGCACGCCGTCTCCATCAAAGTCGCCATCGGGGTCCAGCGGACAGCCTCCGGCCTGACTTGGACCGAAGTCGAATGGACAGCCGTCGGCCCCGTTGGGCACGCCGTCTCCATCCTCGTCCGAGTTCGAGTTCAGCGGACAACCGGCGTTTTCAACCGGACCCGCCACGCCGATGCAGTTGTCTTCGGCGTTGATGACATTGTCGCCGTCCTCGTCTCCGTTCGGATCGACTTGGTTGCCGTCTTCATCGAGGATCACCCCGGTGAAGGGACCGAATGGTCCGGCGCCGATGAATGGATCGAGGTCCGCGTTTTCGGGAGCGGGAAAGAGTCCGCAGCCAATGCCGCCCATTGTCAGGACAGCAACGATCGTGAGCAGCCAGTTCCTTGGCTTGTACATGGAAGAAGTCTCCTAAACAGCGGCCGACTTAGGCCGCAGCCTTTAGGACCGAGCGCAGCGCCGTTCGCCACGCTTCGTTTGGCATCCCTGCCGCGACATTGTGTATGCCGCACTTCTTACCCTCCATGCAGCGCGAAATGCTCTCCAAGCATCTGCGCCAAAAGACGAACAGGTTTCTCCGCTTTTTACCTCCTTTCGGAAAAGAAACCGTATTGTGTGTAGATGTGTCAGTACCTCCCAGGGGCCTCGCAGGCCTCGCAGGCCTCGCAGGCCTCGCGGAGTTCGCAAACCTAGCAAAGCGTAGGTCGTTCGCGATGAGTAAAGGGCTTGCCAGACCCTGGGGAGAAACACGGAAATAGCTCGTTTGGGAGGCTTTAAGCGGTTATTAAATCCTGTT
>JAUIIP010000117.1 GCA_030431555.1 bacterium | reverse complement strand
CCCCTTGGCGGGAGATCGACTGAACAACTTGCGCAAGTATATGCCCGAAGCAATTGATCGCTACCACGGCATCAAGCGCAAGCCGGTCTCCACTCATCCGGTTCTCACTCCCAAAAGTCAGGACTCAGCTGCGGTATCCGCAAGCCAAGGCGATTCCTTTTCTGTGAGCGGCCCTACCGCGCAAAGCGAAGGCAGCCGCTGGAAAGTGCGCGCCGAGAAGGCGGTGCTCTACGACCGACCCAGTTTGAGCGCCAAACGATTAGGCGAGTTCTCGCGTGGTGCAGTGCTCGAGGCGAAGCAACCCAGGAACGGCTGGCTCGAAATCTTCACTCCCGATCACGGCTATTTGAGAGCATCTGAGCTGACAACGCCTTAATCGCCTGCAATGACGGTGGTTTTTTTAGGTAAAGCTCGCCCTACCCGCTGACGATAACCTATATGAAGGAAGCGTCTGCCCGAAGCCACACACTCCGAGCAGGCAAACACACACAAGCGGTAGTACAGCAGCAAGGATGCAGCAGTTATGAGTAGTACACAGGACGTCAGTTCTCTATCCTCTATTCCCCAAAATCGTTATCAACCAGCAGCAATCGGCGACCCGACTGAGAAGCTTTTAGACCTCGGTGAACGCCCCGGCTCAAGCGACGCAGTCTCAGTCGACCTAAGTGACGTGTATAAAGGTCTGACAGTGCTAGGGAGGAAAGTCGTATCGAAGCTCGACGAGATCCTTGCCGAAAGCGGCGCCGGTCCCGTTTCATCGCTTGATCCCTCTGAGCATACTCCAGAGAAAACCGCAGATCGAATAGTCGGCGGTGTGCTTGGGATGATTGAAGCTTACGCAAGACAGAATCCGGAACTCGAAGACGAGGAAATGCTTAATCAGTTCATGGGTGAGGTTCGCAAAGGAATCAAGCAAGGCTACGAAGAGGCCGTTGGGATTTTAGAAGCAATCGGAGCGTTTGAAATCGGCGGTGTAAAGGAAGGCATCGAAGAAACTATGCGCCTTGTCGAAGAGAAGCTCCAGGCTTTTGAGAAAGAATACCTGGCGACTTTAGAGAAGCCCGAAACCGAGGCTTCGGATGCTCCGCAGGAAGCTTCCGAATCCTCTGCCCCGACAGCTGAGCTGAATATCGCCGTCGCGGCTTAAAAGTTTTACGTCACCTCCCACAACCCGTACTACCCGTCGCAGTCGTTGAACTCCGCCGCTAGCCCTTTGTACACGGCGGAGTTCTCGGCTGCGAACTTTCCATTTTAGCGAGCCAAGCAGCTTTACCGTCCGCCTGAACACTGCTAGCTTCGCGGGGTATGTCCAGACATAACTTACAGATTGTCGGTTTAATGCTGCTTTGCGCAGTCCTGAGGATGCTCGGGCTCGAGGCTCGCAGTCTGTGGTTGGACGAGGCTACCAGCTTAAGCATAGCCGCACAGTCATTCGGCAACATAATAAGCGGCACGGGATTCGATCGCCACACCCCTCCGTTCTACTATTTACTGCTGCATCTTTGGCTTTCCCCGCTGGACGATAACATTTGGAACCTGCGTCTATTCTCCGTCTTGTTCGACATTATAAATGTCGCCCTATTATTCACCGTGGTACGCAAGCTCTTGGATTCCCGAACGGCGCTGCTTGCCGGAGTTATCTGGGCAGTTTCTCCATACACTGTCTACTATGCTCAGGAAGGACGGATGTATTCGCTGCTGGTCACGCTAGTGTTAATCTGCACGCTCTTCGCACTTAAAGTCCGCGATGGCAGGTTCAGCGCTCTCGACTCCCTTCTACTGGCAGTCAGTGCAGCCGCCGGCCTTTACACGCATTATTACTTTGCTTTGGCGTTTGCTGCGCTCTCGCTGGCTGTGCTCCCGGAATACCGCAGGCACAGAGCTGACGTGCTGCGCTGGCTTGCTGCCTGCGTAGTGGCCGGAATAGCCTTCATCCCGTGGATCGGTGTTGTCATCCAGCTTGCCGGAAGCGGTGGGCAGTCGTTCAGGACTTTTACATTTGCAGTTCTGCCCTACACTCTGTTTCGTTTCGCTGCAGGCTATGGAATCTTTGCATTTCAGTTTGATACCAAGGACGACTTCTTAGCATCTGCTGCCCAGCACGGCTTAGAAATAACAGTTTACTGTGTCGCATTCGCTGCGGCTGCCGCGTATGGGATGTACCTAATTCTAAAAGTCGATCGAACAGCCGCTAAGTACATTCTGCTCCCGCTGCTGTTTCCCGCTGCCGCAGCACTTCTGGTAAGCCTCAAGGTCCCAATGCTTAGCGAGCGATACTTAATCGTGTCCTTTCCCTTCTTCGCAACGTGCTTGAGCGCCGCGCTGGCTGGACCTATGCGCGGCAAGTTAAGACTGCCGGCGACTGCCGTAGTGGAGCTGCTATTAGTGGCTGGTCTACTCATGCATTACTTCAACCCGGCTTTTGGCAATACCGAGTGGGATTCAGCAGCCGAAGTAGTTAAACAGACCGGACCTGAGACATATGCCGTAGTAAATCCGGATTATGCGGTAGATGTGCTTGCTTACTATCTCGGCAAGAAACAAACCTTGGCATCGACGGATTCGCTGCCCGGCGTGGAAACATTCTGGCTCGTTGAACGCGGTACTTCTACCAGCGAACTCAACAACTACTTACAGCAGGGCTGGGAGCTACAGCAGGAAGTCTTTCTCCCGAAGGAAAACGGCATCAGGATGTTTCTGCTGCGCAAGCCCACGCCCAGAGCGCCTGATGCAGGCTAAGAAGTGCCTCAGCGATGTCCTTATTGTCGAGCATTAAACCAACCTTTTCCGAAGATATAATCGCCACCTTCGTCCCATAGATAATTATTTCAACCGGCAAGTTTACGCCCGGCGCAACTCTCAAATCTCTTAGTGCTTCGGACTGCGGCTCACAGTGCTCGTCTAGCTCATCGACTATGCCGTAATACCAAATGCCCCGCTCGGCACGGAGCTTCGTATACTCCCTGCGCCACTGCGCAAAAGCATCACCGGAAAGTCCGGAGCTGTATACCTTTCCAACAAATGCATATATCGGTTTCTTGTATTTCAGCGTGTCCTGAAAAATTCGTTTTAAGCCGTCCGATCCATGCACAGTCTCTACCAGCAATTGGGCGCCGAGTGGTCGAGCCATTTTTTCTATTACCGGCAAGGTCGAGAGCAGCCGCTCCTTCTCCTTCGCTAGCTCTGTCTGTCTCGACTCGATCAACTGCACGAGTTCTTCCGGCGGGCAGCAGCTAAAATGTTTCACCTTATTGCGAACGATTTCTCTAACAACCCCTTTGCGCCTCAATCCCTCGAGCACATCGTAAGTTCTGGCTCTACCGAGTCCGGCGCGCTTGGCAATGACACTTGCCGGCCTAGGGCCGATCTGGAGCGCTGTTTGATATATCGAGGCCTCAACATCGTTCAGCCCTACACCGCTTAATGCAGCCTTAACTGCTTCTGACTCTGACGCGTTCAACATCATCATCTCCCTTCTCTGCTTCAATCAGACTGTACTGTTCTGTACCTCGGGTCATGCGGCAGATATGCGGGTAAAATAATATCTTGTCAATTTCACTGCGGTTTGAATTGCCCATTTTTGCGTACATTGGTTCTGAGAATCAGCCACTAAGTGCCTGAAATTACGTAAACAGCTAGAGTACGATTAAACACGTAAATCTAGTGGATAAACTCGCACAATCCCTAGTTTTTTTATGTTTTTCGTTAAATTAATGTGGTTTTTTGCGAGAAGGCGACGTTGAGTACTTTTGCGCCGGAGTTTGAGTACCGTCAGTACGGCCGGGAACCGTACTTTTGTGTCAGAATTCGCTGTCCAGTCAGCTGTTGGGGGAACGCTAACAACACGTCTTCGAATTCAGCTCTAAGAATTTTAGCAGCCAGAAAAACCGCAAGCGCTTAGGCAATTTGATGCAAAAAGCGTCGGCACAACCCTGCCCTGTCGCAGCAAGCGTGACAACAAAACCGACTAACACACTATAGATTTCACTCACTGTGCTGGCTAGTTTGGTTTCCACCTTAGCAAGCGTGTGCAACGGAGGAGACGACGATGAGACAGGGCAAGCGTGCAGCGGTGCTGCGTGAAGCAGACAAGACGATGGTTGGAGTGGAGGCAGTTCGTGCAGCGAAGCAGATCGGTGAGCGTTTGATGCTGCTGGTAGGAAGGAAGATAGAGCGTCCGCTCAGCGCAGCACTCGTCTTAGGCATGCCGCCTAAACTCGAGGATATTGAGAAAGGCCAAGTGCATAGCTTTCGCGGAGCGAAGCAAGCTGACGTGGAGCGCGCGGCAGCTACAATCAATCGTATCCGCCGTCTGAACTCAGAATCAAGGCCCTCCGATGCAGTGAAGCTTGGTGAAAAGCTGCTAAGCAGCTTGGAGCGTAAATACGGCTGCGAGCATCCGATACTCGCGCCGGTTTTATTCGAATGTGCAAGACTGCAGACTGCGATGGGGTGTCAGCAGCGTGCAGAAGCACTGCAGATACAGGTTTGTTGGGTTATAGAGGGAGCGTATGGGGCCGTCAGCCAAGAAGCTGTATGCGCGCTTCATACGCTCTCTATCTTTTACTTAGAGGCGGGTGCGCAGGCAAAAGCCAACACGAGCATCCTCGCCGCAAGACTTATTTGCTCCCGCCTTGCTTCGGCCTCTGCGCTAGAAGCTAAAACCGACGCAATCGCCGGTCGACTGGCAATGTCAGCAGCCGACTATCAATATGCTATCGCATGTTTTGAGTCTGCAGATAGGACCTTTGCTGCTGAGCCCGCCGGCTTTGTTCGCGAGCGCAGTGAATTACATAGGCTAACTGCTGAATGCTTTTGCCGTTTAGGTGAACCCGGACCGGCTCAGGTCACCCTTGAGCGCGCGCTGGGGCTCGTGATGGGCTCAGAGAGCGCCTGCTATCCTGCCGTAGCTTCCAAGCTCCTGCTTGAGCTGTCTAAATTATGTGCTCGCAACGGTGCTTATGAACGCGCATTGACTCTAGCCGCCAAAGCTGAAAAGAACGCAACTATCGGCTGCGGCTCAATAAGTCGAAGACGGGCTTACTGTTTGGCGAACCTGGGCGCACTACTCAATCGTACCGGCTATTGCGCCGAAGCAGCAACTGCACTCGAAGAATCTTTGTCCATTTTCGACCAGATCGGACCTGACAACGCGGCAATTATCGTAGACATCTACGATTTGCTTTACGACGTCTATCAGGCGATGGGGCAAACGACTGAGGCCCGAACGTTCCATATGCTCTCGCGTGCGACCCGAAGTGCAATGGCAAATTCGGAGGAGCCGCAGACTCGGCTGCTGCACTGATGGCGGATCTATTTATCAAAATCTATTCAGTGCTGGCTCTGGGAATGATGTTTTATTATCTTCTGCTCTTTATACTCAACGTGGCACATGCGATGCGGTGCGAGCGTGACTACGAAAAATTGCCCGGAAGAGAACCTTAGTTTATTCGAGTTGCCCGAGTTACTATCTTCCAGAAGCGCTTACGATCATCGATCGTGGCGAATTCGCCGCTAATACGCAGCATGAAAGCTTTATCTGGGATCCTAGCGTAAGAGTCCAGCTTCACTGCATCCTTTGCCGTCATAATTATCGGACCGCTGCCTTCGCGCTGAACTTCAGCCCAATCAAGTACGGAAAACAGATGATGGTCCGGGAAAGCCTTTGTGTAGGCGAGTTCCGCGCCAAGCTCGGTCAGCATGTCAAAAAAGCGCTGGCCGTTGGCAATAGCCGTAATCGCGGAGCACTTCTTGTCGTTAAATGCATCCAACGGCCGCGACGCGCCGGTCGCAACATCAACAAACTCAACGGGTCTCAGCCAATACTTGAAAGTCGGAATATCTCCCAAGCGCTCAAGTAGGCGAGGATCAACCGTGAATTCCTCTGGAGAGGTAGAACGGCGAACGAGAACGATTACATGTGCGCGAGTCACGGCGCTCGTAAGAGGCTCCCGAATAGGTCCTGTCGGCAGCATCGAGTTGTTGAGAATAGCCTCCACGGTCGCCTCGGAGGTGACGTCGATCAAGAGAATATCGATATCGCGATCCAAGTAACGATGTTGAAACCCGTCATCGAGGACTATCACATCTCCGAGATTCTCTTCGACCACGAACCTCGCTCCAGCGACGCGATCACGTGAGACGACAGTCTTAACTGCCGGATATAATCTTTTAGCTTGCATTACAGCCTCGTCCCCAACATCAAGCACACTGTCGAGCGGCTTGACTTCATGGGGACCGCGGATAGTTCCGCCGTATCCTCTACTGAGTATAACCGGTCGTCTCGCGCGCTCGACCAGCTCAGCAACGACATACGCTGCAAAAGGTGTCTTACCGCTGCCGCCTGCGGTGATGTTGCCGATACTGATAATCGGACAAGGCACCATTTCTCGACTCAGGATCCCCAGGTCGAAGCACGTATTCCTGGCCGCAACCGCGGCCCCATACATTAATGAAAATGGCTTAAACAGAATCGACTTCAACTTATCCCCCTACGCTGAGTTTGATCAGCAGATACATCGGAGTATCCAAGTAGGCCAGCAACATAATCGGAAACGGCGTTCGTCGCACCGGCATTCGCCTCCCAAACCCTGCGGGAAGCAATTCCAATTTCTGCTACCTGCGCAGGACTATCAAGCAGCTTTTTAAGCAACTCGGTCAGCTCCTCGCTCCCGGCTATTCGAAGATGAGCACCCGCCTCCGCCAGCTGCGAGATCGCATCTCTTACGTTCGACGTATGCGGACCCACGATCACCGGAATGGCAAACGCTGCGGGCTCCAACGGATTATGCCCGCCAATCGGCACCAGGGTCCCTCCGACATATGCGATTGTCGCCAAACCGTACGCCGCTTTTAATTCTCCAATCGAATCCAAGAGCACGACCTTAGCGAGTCTATCCGCATCACCCGCCGAACGTCTTTGAAAAGCCAAACCGAAATCAGCAATTGCTTTCGCTACTTCCTCAAACTTATCCGGATGGCGCGGAGCAATTATGAGCTGCAGCTCGGGATGCATTTCTAATGTGTCTCTGTATGCCTGAAGAACTTGTTCTGCCTCACCAGGCCGCACACTGCCCGCAGCTAAACACGGCAACTTCGGATCTATTCCGATTTCTGCAGCAAATTCAGACAAAGTGCGCTCACCAGGGATTTCCGCCTGATCGTATTTTGTAGATCCACAAACTCGTATTGTCGAACCGGGCGCACCAAGCGCTTCATATCTCTGCTTATCCAGCTCAGTTTGAACAAAAAAACGCGTAACCTTTGTTAGCACCTGCTGCAAAAAAGGTCTGAACATCCGATATCGCGGAAATGACATGTCAGAGATGCGACCATTAATAATAACGATTTTCACACCCCGACGGCTGCATTCCTGGTATAAAGCGGGCCAGATCTCGGTTTCGGCAATGACCAGCAACCGTGGCTGCAAGACGTCAAGAACCCGTGCAACGGGTTTGGACGCATCAAAAGGAAGTAGAGTGGGAACATTGCTTGGCTTGAGTTTAGCCGCCTCCGCCCTTCCGGTAAGGGATGTCGTAGATACATGCAGCTTGATAGACGGAATCGCTGAACGCAGCTCGCGAACCAGAGGCACTAAACCTCCAACTTCTCCAACTGAGGCTCCATGCAGCCACACATCCACCCCAGACGCCTTAGTGTAGCCGCCCGCTCCACTGCGATCCTCAAAACCCTCTAACCACTTATTGTTTAAAGCAGAGACTGCTTTTGCACCTTGGAAGGCTGCTGCCGCTATTCCCAAATAAGGCGAAAGCAGATTCATCTGTCTTACCCCACTGAGGAAAGACGGGAGGAACGGGATGGCGAGTCAGCCGACTGAATATTATGCAGCTTTGCATATTCGCCGTTCTTGGCGAGTAGTTCATCGTGGGTGCCGGCCTCTACCACCCGACCACCCACTACAGCAGCAATCGTATCAGCTCGTCGGACGGTAGCCAGCCGATGCGCAATTACCATAACTGTCCTTCCCTGCATCAGACGATCTATTGCCTCTTGAACCAGGAGTTCGGACTCGCTGTCCAAGGCCGCAGTCGCTTCATCGAGAACAAGAATCGGCGCGTCTTTTAACAGCGCCCTCGCGATCGCAATCCTCTGCCGTTCACCCCCGGAAAGGCGCAGCCCTTGTTCGCCGATGATCGTCTCGTAGCCGGCAGGCAGCTTCTCAATGAATTTATGCGCGTTAGCAGCTTTAGCCGCTGCTGCAATTTCGTCGTCAGAGGCATCGACCCTGCCGTAGCGAATATTGTTTCGAATAGTGTCGTTAAAAAGAAATGTGTGCTGACCGACGGTAGCAATCATTTCCCGAAGCGAGTCTAGAGTGACGTTCCTCAGATCCCGGCCGGCAATCGATATAATGCCTTTAATCGGGTCATAAAACCGGGGCAGTAAATCAGCGATGGTTGATTTGCCGCCGCCAGACATCCCGACCAGTGCGAGCATTTCCCCTGAACGAACCTCCAAATTTATATCGCGCAGAACCCATTCGTGCTCGTCTTCCGACTCGCCGCGGTTATAGGCAAACCATACCCCGTCGTAAGTAATGCTAAAACTTTCCGGCAGGGTCAGCGCTTCTGCGCCGGGAGCCTCGACAATGTCCGGCTCTGTATCTAAAACTTCAAAGATTCGCTGCGAAGCCGCAACACCGTTCTGAATAATGTTATTTAGCCGGCTAAGCTTCTTAACCGGCTCATACAGCAAGAACATTGCAGTAATGAAGGCCAGGAAATCACCCTGAGTTCGCGATCCGCCGATGACACTAAATCCGCCGTAAAGAATGGTGGCCGCAATTGCTATACTAGCGACCGTTTCATTTGTCGGACCGGACAGGGCACCGTATTTTTCCGACTTCTTCAGTGTGTCAGTAAGCTGTTCATTTTCTTCATTAAATCGCTGGGTTTCAAACGGCTGCATCGAGAAACTCTGAACCACCTTGTGCCCCACGATAGTTTCCTGCAGCACGCTGGTTAAGCCGCCGAATTGATCCTGTCCTGTTTTACTAAGCTTTCGAACCCGTCGACCAAACCGAATAACTGGATAAAAACCAATTGGGAAACCGACCAAGGCGATAAGCGCTAAAATGGGATCAAGGTAGATAGCAGCAGACACCAAGGCGACAATTCTAATGCTGTCCCTAATCAGGGAAGAGACTGCATCGGTCAAAGCCATTCTAACCAACAGACTGTCATTAGTTATGCGGGAAATAAGAGAGCCAGTTTGATGCTGCGAGAAAAACGCAGGTGACATCCGCAGCAAGTGGCGGTTGATGTCATTGCGGATATCCTTGACGATATCCAGTCCGACGCAGGCGGAGTAATACTTCTGAATAAAGCCAAACAGTCCTCTAAAAAAGGCAAAAATGATCAGACCGACGGCCAAGGGAACGAGCCAATGTTCCTGCTGTTGACCAAAAATCTTATCGAGAACCATTTTTATTAGAAATGGAAGTGCTCCGTCACTCGCACCGTAGATCGTCATCGCCAGCAAGGCTGCTGCAAAGCGCCCGTAATATGGCTTTAAGTAACCGACTAGTCGACGGAAAACTGAAGCTGTGGTCGAATGCATCATTCGCGCTCGCTGTCGATCTCGTCCAGAAGCTCAGCGGCAATTCTAGCGGCTCGTTCAGCAGCAGATCCCGGCAGACCCCCGCCGTAATGCAGCTTATTCTTCACCTCGTTGAGCTCCTGTTTCATTTTCTGTCTAACACTCTGCTCAAAAAGCAGCCGCCGCAGCTGTTCGCAAACACGTTCCTCAGAAACTTGCTCCTGGATAAACTCCGGCACAACCTCCTTTCCCGCTATTACATTCACCATAGCGAAATGGTTCACTCCCCGCACCAATAGCTTGCCGACAGAATAGGTAAACGACGACAGTCGATAGACTACCATGAACGGATTGCCTGCGAGCGCAGCCTCAACAGTCGCAGTTCCGGATGCCACAACCGAAGCATCAGCGGCTTTCAACACTTTGGATGCCTCGCCCGAGATAAGCGTAACGCCCTCAGCCGCAGGCATGTGCGATTCGACAAATTCCCGCGATAGCGCAGGAGCTACCGGCACAATAGCATGCAAACTACTGTCCTGTGCGCGCAGTTTGGAGAAGCCTCGCACCAAAACATCCAGCAGTCGGCTAATTTCGTTTTCGCGACTGCCGGGTAGGATCCCTACGATCTTTTTACTGGGATCTATTCCGCACTCTGTGAGAAAAGTTTCTCGGTCGAAGGGGCGCGGCGGGCGGTCGAGAAAAGGATGACCCACGTAAGCAGCATCCACTCCGTGCTCAAGATAAAACGCTTCCTCGAAAGGAAAGATCGTCGCCACTTTGCGCACGAAGCGCTTCATGGTTTTGACTCTACCCTTGCGCCAAGCCCAAAGCTGAGGGCTGATAAAATAAAATACTTTTACTCCCCG
>JAUIIP010000116.1 GCA_030431555.1 bacterium | reverse complement strand
CCCGGTACTCTGCGAGCTTCCCGATTAGCGCAGCAGCTCCAAATCTGCCACTAAGGGAAAGTGATCCGATCCGAGAGCTGGACCTTTTGTTAAGGACTTGGTTCTTAAATGACCCGAGAAAAGAATGTGATCGATAGGAATAGCCAATGGCGGCAATGCTGTCGGCCAAGTCCAAAAAAGCCAGCGGCCGCGAGCAGCGTTTATCAATCCGCTTCTGCCGACGAACTGCCGGTAATAAGTTGACCACGGTGTAACATTCAAGTCTCCCGCGAACACAACCGGATAGCGCTGCTGCGAGAGTTTATCGGCAAGCCGAAGTAAATGATCGTTGCGCATACGAGAACTATAAGCCGAACCCGGCGGGACGGGATGGGTCCCAACCAGCGTAATCTTAGTTCCAGCTAGACTAATATCGGCAAAAACTGTTGGTCTTTGAACCTCTCCGATGAACTCGATCCTGCCGTGCTTTAGTTCCGTGCGGCTATAAAGCGCGATGCCGAAGTTATCATCTCTTATGTGCTCAACGGCGTAAGGCATCTGCGCTTTAAGTTCGGCAAGTCGCTCCCCCCACTCAGTTCCAGCTTCAATGAACAAGGCCACATCCGGCGAATGCTCCTTCACGAAGTCAATCACGTCGTCATACCTTGTATTTTTTTGGTTAAAGTTAAACAGAAGTATTCGTAGACTTGCCTTTGCCTGCTCTTGTCCTTCCTCAGGCTGAACGAGGTATGGGGAAATGACGGCCAAGTTTAACCCCGAGTGGAAAAGCAGTGCCAGCGCCAGTAGCCTTCTCTCCCAGACAAAGGAAATCAATGCGGCCAGCGCGAGTAATACGCAATATTGAGGTCGAAAATGTGCGAATAGCTCGAGCCACCAACTACAGCCGTCGAAAAAAGGGGCATAGGTCGCTAGGATAAGGGCTCCTGCTAAAAGATACCCTAGCCGCCTTCCGCTTCCGCCGTCACTTAGACGCAAGTCACCTGCCTCCCCACGCGCATTAATCCACCAGACCGGGCAGCCAAGTCACAATTTCGGGAAAGAGCACCACCGCCGCCAACACCAATGCTTGAATTGCGACGAACGGAACAATGCCTTTATAGATATCCATACTCGAGACTTCCGGGGGTGCGACGCCTTTGAGGTAAAACAGGGCAAAGCCAAGCGGAGGAGTAAGAAAAGACATTTGAAGGTTAAGCGCTATCACCACCGCAAACCAGAGCATATTAAACTCGAATTCTGCCGCAATCGGCATCATGATAGGCACTACTATAAAAACGATTTCGATAAAATCGAGAAAACACCCTAGGACAAACAACACCAGCATACTGCCGACCAAGAATCCGGTTTGACCAATCTGCGTCTCCAGAACGAGCTCTGTAATCAAATCGTCTCCATACAGGCCTCTAAACACCAGCCCAAACGCTGTTGCTCCGAGGAGAATCATAAACACCATTGCCGTAAGTTTTACGGTGGTATCCATGATTTCGTTGAGTGTCTGAAAGCTGAGCTTTCGGTGAGCTGCCGTCAGAACCAACGCCCCAAAAGCACCAACTGCGGCAGCTTCCGTCGGAGAGGCGATTCCGAAGAAAATCGAACCGAGAACTGCACATATCAGCGCACCAGGCGGAATTAAGGCCGAGAAAGTTTTCTTAACGAGATCGAGCCCCAGTGCCCGTCCCTTCGTCGCTGCGAAATCATCTTCATCACAGCGGTAGCACCACGCGGCAGCGTAAACCAAATAAGCGCCAACGAGCATCATTCCCGGAACGACCGCCGCGAGGAACAGCTCACCTACCGACACGCCCATGATGTCGCCGAGCAATATCAAAACAATACTCGGGGGGATAATCTGGCCCAGTGTCCCGGACGCACAAATTAAACCGCAGGAGAAGGATTTGGCGTAGCGGTGCTTAAGCATCACGGGAAGCGATATTAAGCCCATCGTAACAACACTGGCACCAACGATACCAGTGCTTGCTGCGAGCAATGCGCCGGCGACTACTATCGCGTAAGCATGTCCGCCGCGAAGCTTTCCAAAAAGTAGTGCCATCGCGTCAAGCAAATCTTCCGCAAGCCCTGATCGCTCAAGCGCCACACCCATGAAAATGAAAAGCGGAACCGCAAGCAGTGTAAAGTTTGTCATTACTCCCCAGATACGCTGGGGAAGTAGATTGAACATGGCTGGCTCGAGTCCGATCCAACCGAAGATTAGCGCGACGCCGCCTAGAGTAAATGCCACCGGGTAGCCCAGAAAAAGCAGTGCGAACAGCGAGGCGACCATCAACAGCGGGAGGTATTCAATCATAACTCCTCCTCACTTCGAGCTTTTAGCAGGCTCAAGTTGCTGGCGGCGCTCCGAAGGGCGCTGAGGAACAGCAGGGCAAACCCGAGGGGAATCGCCGCCTTAATCACAAAGCGAACTGGCAGCCCTCCCGGATCAGGCGATCCTTCAAGGATTTCCCATGAGCGCTGGACGAACGGCAGACTCTTTAGAAAAACCAGCGCGCAAAACGGAGCAAGGAAGAAAACGTCTCCAAAAAGATTTATCAGCGCTCTCTTGCGGCTGCTGAGCTTGCCGTAAATGACATCGACTCTTACGTGCGCATCGCAGTCGTAGCAGTAGCCGGCACTTAACAGGAATACCAGCGAGAACAGGTGCCATTCAAGCTCTTGGACGGCGACTGAACCGGCCTGAAACGCATACCGCATGAACACGTCACTGACTGTGGCCAGCACTAGCAGCAAACAAACCCATCCCGCGAGTCGGCCGGCAGCTCGATTGATAGTTTCTAGAGTCGACAACAAACGCGACACAAGCAGCCTACGCAGTGCGGGTGTCAGTTTTGCGGGGAGTCCGACGATTCACGGACAGGTCGGCGTTCGGACCGATGACGGTGATGCTTCCGGTCGGAGCGATCAATAATCACCGGCACACCATTGATATCGCGTTCGTCTTCATAAGGCTCCGGAGCTTTACTGACGGGGACAGGTCCCTCGGTCGTCCATACCTTCATTTTCTTGCCGGTCGGCGTAACAACTTCTTCACCGGGCAGAAGCTTATCCGCCTTGTCATAGTTGCTGCTTTCTTCGGAGTTGTTCGCGGAATCGGCGCTAACGGGAACAGCGTTAGTGAAAACCAAGAACAAGCTGAGTGTTATGAGAGTTGATTTTTTCACCGATTACATTGCTCCTTTCATCGCAAATAGGCATTATCAGCTTACAAAATTAATGATGACTTTGAAAGGAATCATCCGATAGATGGTCAAGGACCGCTATGACATCGTGGTGCTAATCTCGGGCCGAGGCTCTAATCTACGCGCTCTCGTGAAGCATCTGCAGGCGGCAAATTCAGCCGCGACAGTCTCTGCGGTGGTAAGCGACCGCGCCGATGCAGCCGGTCTGCGGTTTGCCGAAGAAGAAGGTATTCCAACCTGTGTGGTTCCGCGCAACAGCAAGACGCTCAACAATCAAGAGTTTAATTCCGTGCTTGCTGATGCCGTGAACCGCCTGAAACCTGATTTGGTTGTGCTGGCTGGTTTCATGAGAATTGTTACTAAGGAATTCTTGCAGCGTTTCCCTAACAAAGTCGTCAATATTCACCCCTCTCTATTGCCTGCTTTTCGGGGATTGCACGCTCAACGCAGAGCCCTCGAATCCGGTGTTAGGCTCGCCGGCTGCACCGTCCATTACGTCGCTGAGGAAGTAGATGCCGGACCAATTATCGCGCAAGCGGCCGTGCCTGTCCTCCCAGGTGACGACGAAGATTCGCTGGGTGAGCGCATACTCGCAGCTGAGCACAAGCTGCTGCCTGCGGCAGTGTTAGCAATTTCGGAAGGATTAGTTACAATCGAGCACTCAGGGAAGTCTGCAAAAGTGAGGCTCGACGCTTCGCTCTCGACTGACCCCGATGCTAAGCTTGCTTCTATAGGAGGAACGCTATGAACGACAAACTTACTTTCATCGGACATTCAGGGATCATCGTTGAGGCCTCAGATAGCTTAAAAGTAGCGATCGACCCCTGGCTCGACGGCAACCCGCTCTGCCCCGAGGAACTCAAGCAGCCCAAGGACATTTCTGTGATCGCGCTAACGCACGGCCACTCCGATCATGCGTCCTCTGCTGCGGCATTGGCCAAAGCCAACAACTCTACAATCTGCGCAACTTTCGAACTTGCGGCCTTAATGCAAAAAGAAGGCGTTGAGGGATCAAAGCTGCAGTTCATGAACAAGGGCGGCACCGTCGAGATCCCTGACAGCGGCGGACTAAAAGTTTCACTTACCAACGCTTTCCATTCCAATTCTTTTGAAGACTCAAAGGGCAACAGCCATTATGCGGGAGAAGCTTGCGGGGTCGTCCTTGAGCTGCCCTCTGGCAAGACGATCTACCACGCCGGCGACACCTGCTTATTCGACGACATGGCGTATATTGGCAAGACCTTTCGGCCTGACGTAGCCCTGCTCCCGATTGGCGATCGCTTTACTATGGGGCCGCGACAGGCTGCAGAGGCGGTTCAGTTAATCAAGCCCGGCGCTGTGATACCAATCCATCACAGCACCTTCGAGCTCCTTAGCGGGACACCGGAGCAATTTAAGCAAGCGCTCGCAGGAGTCGACATCGAATGCATCGTGCTCGAGCCGGGTGAGTCGTTTTCTTTATAGATCTTCCGGGGCCAGCAGAAGCGCGGTAGTGCTGACGGCTATTCCTTCTTCTCGGCCTACAAATCCGAGTCGCTCTGTTGTCGTAGCCTTAATCGAAACCCGCTCAGGATCGACACTAAGCAGACCCGAGACCCGGCTTCGCATCGAATCGATGTGCGGCCGCAGCTTCGGGCGCTGCGCCATGACCACACTGTCTACGTTGAGCAGCTGCCAGCCGTCTCCCCGCAGGGAACTCCAGACGTGACCGAGAAGTTCTCCGCTGTCCGCCCCTTTCCACTGTTCGTCGCTGTCCGGAAACCATGAGCCGATATCACCGCCGCAGGCTGCCCCCAGCAGTGCATCGGTAACGGCATGCAGCAGCACATCAGCATCTGAGTGCCCCACCAGAGTGTATGGGCTCTCGATGTCTATCCCACCAAGGCGCAGGCTGTCGCCATCGGCTGCCCCGTGAACATCAAATCCGTGCCCGATTCGCAAGCGAAGGATATCTTTTGACATTGCCAGCTCCTAGTCGAATCCGTAGCTCGCCGGAGCATCCAGGATTATCATTGCAGCATATACTTTAGGAACGAATTCGCGAGTTTCACGTCTGAAGTAGCCGCGCTCTGCAAGTTCGAAAAAATCGCGAGTTCCAGCATCTCTAACAGCCTTACTTACACGCGTCATACCGCCATTATACGCGGCGAGAGCAAGCGGCCAACTGTCGAACATTTTGTATAGCTTCAGTAAGTAGCGCGCTGCCGCATCAGTCGACTTATGTACATCCGTACGCTCATCACTGAACCAGTTGACGCTAAGCCCCAAACTGCGCGCTGTAAGTTTCATCAACTGCCAAACCCCAACAGCGCCGCTGGGGCTCTCCGCCAGCGGATCGAATCCGCTTTCAACAAGCGCGACACCGCAAAGCTCAGTCGGTAAACCATGCTTACGCAAAATTCTATCAATCGTTGGACGGTAATACCGGGCTCGCTCCAGACCTAGCTGCATAAACTTTCGTCTGATCCCGGTATAGTGACGGATAAAAGTATCGATTTCAGGCCGATGGGCCACTTCAGCGTCCAGCTTGCCCTTATTCACCGCAGAACTTCGGCTAGAGAGCAAAGCCAGCAGCTGCCCGCTATCATGCTCGGCATGTAATTTAGAGGGTGACGGGGGTGGAGAGGCGCTGCAGCCTGCCGTAATTGCTACTAAACAGGCCGAACAGGCCAGCCAAATTCTTTTCTTGTCGACCAGTCGCTCTGTCCGTAAACTAGGCGCAGACAGGTCAGGAATTTGACTGAATTGTTGACAATGCATCTAGAGGCCCAATGAAACTTCGAAACGCAGTCGCATGCATCGCATTGCTTGCTATGACAGCTTGCTTTTCTCAGGGACAAGCGTCAATCACGAATGAAACTTTTTCAGCTTCGGGTTCGATTCTTATAAGTCGCCAAATACCAAGTGCGCAAGTCGACGCAGCTCCATTGCATGCGTTCGCTCCAGAGCTTTCAGCTTTTACTCCTCGCGGCAGTGTTGTTTTGACCAGGTCCTTGCCCGAGTTGTCCGCAGCAGCCTCATCCGTGCATCCATTCGTGCCTGTGCCTGAGCTTGTCGCGCCGATTTCCAGCGTCGTAATCACCAAGCCGCTGCCAAGCTTAGAGACTTCGGCGGCTCCCGGCATGGTGTTTGCGTTCATTCCACCCGCACCGGGTTTTACGCCGGCGGAGAATGAAACTTGGCTTGCGATTGAGCGAGAGACTAAGCAGCTCACACTAAACCGCGGCAAGACAACCATTAAGCAAATCCAAGCTGAGGGTGTAGTTGATTTAAAAGAAGGACTGTATGCGCTTCAGCACAAGCAGAAACGCCCATTGTGGTATGCGCCTGATTCTTATTTCAAAAAGCGTCGACTAAGTGTTCCTGATAGTGGGGATCGTCAGCGCTATCGTCGCGGAGCCCTGGGGCAATATGTGCTGTATCCAACGACAACATTCCCCATACATTCCGGTGCCTTATGGACTAACGACGTTGGAGGGCTCAGACTGTCTAGGGCCGATTTGTCGTCAATATATTACATGCTCCCGATTGGCGCTTCGATCGTCGTCAAGTAACCCAATCCCAGAAAACTTGTAATTCCAGAAGCTTACTGGACCGCAGGCGTTATACATGATACGTCTGCCGCTCCACATTCCATAACTAGGAGTGGTAACTATCCTAGAGGAGTAAAATTTAAATATGGGTCGAGAAGATTTTCAGAAGCTCAAGGGAGGTGTCTTGAAGCGCAAAGTGAAACGTAAGATGGGCCTCTTCATTGACGGCACCGGTCTCGACCGCGCAACCCGCAGACTCGAGCGAAAAGTCGACCTATCGCGGCTTGTCGCTGGCGTCACTGCGGGCCTTGTTCCCGACGTAGCTCGCTATTACACCTTAGTTCCATACGAAGATGATGCCAGGCAGTTTGCCTTTCTTGACGCCGTTGAGCGCGCGGGCCTGGAAGTAATCATGAAACGTCTCCCTCCGAAGGGAGTAAAACGCCAAGTCTCGATGGACGTTCATATCGCTTCAGATTTAATCGCTTATACAATGGGCCACTTTGAAAAAGCTGAACAACACGCCTTGGCCGCGAATGGCGACACGAATGGCTCCAGCTCAAACGGCGGAGGCAGCAGCATTAAACGCATAGCCGCAGTTGTTTGCCCTACCCGCGAGATGAGTTACGCGATTTACTTAAGCCACGAAAGCGGCGCCGAGACCCATTTAGCAGACTTCGGCCTTTACGGTTCGTCCGATGGATGGAAAGGCGTGGACCGTTGGGTAGACCTCTCTACTTCTGAGACAATCTGGCGCGACTAGACAAGTTATATCAGGTCGTCGTCCTCTCCCATATCGTCGCCGATCACAAGGTCATCGCCTAAGTAGTCATATTCTTCTTCGTCAGCCAGATTTTCGAACAAGGTATATTCGTTCAAAAAGGCCATTCGAATAACACCGGTAGGGCCGTTACGGTGTTTGCCGATAATTAGCTCAGCCACCCCCTTGTCCGGAGTGTCCGGATGATACACCTCGTCCCGGTAAACAAACGAAATAATGTCGGCATCCTGCTCAATCGCACCGGACTCCCGCAAATCCGACATCATCGGCCGCTTATCCGTCCGAGCCTCAACGCCTCGGTTTAACTGAGAGAGCGCTATAACTGGAACGTTCAGTTCCTTGGCCAGAGCCTTTAGCGATGCCGATATCTCTGAGATTTCCTGCTCACGCCGCTCATGGCGACGCGCAGACGAACGCATCAGCTGAAGGTAGTCGACCACAATCAAGTCAAGTTTGTTCTCTTTGTGCAGTCGCCTGGCTTTCGCCCGCATCTCAAGCACAGATATCGCCGGGGTATCATCGATGAAGATGTTTGCCTTGGAAAGCTCCGACGCCGCATCTACGAGTCTCGGAAAGTCGTTGTCCGCCAACTGTCCACTGCGGACCTTGGAGTTGCTGACACGGGCCTCAGAGCAAAGCAGACGCATCACAATTTGCTGCTTTGCCATTTCCAAACTGAAAACAGCACAGGTGCCGCCGTTAACCATGCCGACATGCCGAGCAATACTAAGCGCGAGCGAAGTTTTCCCCATACTTGGGCGCCCGGCGAGAATGATTAAATCCGAGCCCTGAAGTCCCGAAGTAATCCTGTCAAAATCCGCAAACCCCGTAGCAACGCCTGTTATCGGCTCACTGCTAGAGTAGTTTTTCTCGATTTGCTTAATCGAGTCGTTAACAACATCCGAAACCCGCACAAAGCTCGGACGCACTCGAGACTCCGATACGCGGAAAACCTTCTGCTCCACCGTGTCGATGAAGCCGTCGATATCACCTCTGCTTTCGAAAGCCTCGCTGCTAATTTCTGCCGCGACATGAATCAGCTTCCGGCGAAGCGATAGCTCTTTAATCACTCGAGCATAATGTTCAGTGTTCGCGGCAGTAGGAACGATGTCGATTAGACGAGAAATATACTCGATGCCGCCGACAGCGTCTAAGTTTGAGTTTGCTCTGAGCGCCTGCGCTAGAGTCATCGCGTCTATCGGCTCGAGCGCGTCACTCAGCGCAATCATCGTTTCAAATATGATCTTGTGCGCACCGTGGTAAAAGTCATCGGGCAGCAGCAGCTCAAGCGCCGCGTTCAAGGATTCGTTGTCTATCAGAACCGAGCCAAGCACTGATTGCTCTACGTCGAGTGCGTGCGGCGGAACCCTGCCGGCTGATTCCTGTGAGGTCAACAGGAACTCGTCAGAGGATCGTGCTGAACTTTTCTTTACTTCTTTTAGCGCTGTGTTCGACTCCATTCCTGCACTCTTCTTTAAGCAGCCTGCGGCGCTCCAAAACAAGCTGCGTCGGCCAATGGACAGGTTCCGCAGCAACTACATCTTCGCACAGGTCGGGGTTCTCATCGATCACCTCTTCCAACAAGCTGCTGGCCAAACCGCTGCGCGACGTCATATCTGACAAGACTGCCAGAAAAATCTTTCCATCGCGACGCTCTCTTGAAGAGGCCGCAGGCATGGCAAGCAATTTTGCTAATGCTTGCTCGGCGGTATTAAGGTTACCAACAGCGGCGAGCGCCAGCGCATAATCCAGCAGCATCGATGGTTCGACACGCTCACGGTCCTCTTTCACCCTGGCTCCAAGCGATTGCAGCGCAAGCGGAAACAGTCCTGAGGCCATCAGAGTTCTAGTGTGCTGGCCAATTTGCTGCACTGTCGGGTCAAAGAAAGCTGCGAAGGAGGAGTAGCACGAAGCTTCGTCTTCATAGCCGAGCATCCAATAGACGCTGGCCAAATCGCGGTAAAGTGGGATTATCTCACCTAGCGAAAGCTCCCGCGGCTTCTCGCCGCTGCGCGTTATCACGCTTTGGTCATAATGCTGAACAAGAATAGCCTCGAGCATCCGCCGGGCTTCGACGAATCGCTGTGCTCCATAAAATGCCCTGGCAAGGTTTTGTTGAATCGATAAGTTGTGAGGCTCTAATTCAAGGGCTTTATAATAGTAGTTTATTGCCTCTCGGTAGCGGCCTTGGCCAGCAAGCGCGTATCCCAGGTCGTTATATAGAGAAGCGTAGTCAGTGCTTGCTTTCTCAAGCGCTTGGCGAAGATAGCCTTCAGCCAGGTCCAGCCGACCCAACTCGGCATAGCGACGTGCGTTTTCGATATTCGTTATGACGTTCAGTTCGTTCTCGTTAATAAGAGCGGGTTTGAGGTCGCGCGGCGGAGAAATACAGCCGGCCGAGAACAGTGCACAAAGCACGGCGAGGAGCCCCAAAATTGACTTATAAATGCGCAGCATCACCCAATTGATTCAATCTTTTCCACTTTCAGACGCTTATTCAAACACAAGTTAACCTACTTAGGGAATCCCGCCCTCTTTTGCATATCTGCGCTTCGGGTTAATCTAGGCCTCACACCAGCAACAACTTAGGAGATAAGGGTGGCAAAAAACAACTCGAGCAAATTGGCACCAATCTTAATTGCGATTGGCGCGCTCAGTTACTTCATGTTCAGCTCACGCAACTCAGAGCCGCCTGCTCCTTCGGAGACAATAGAGGCTAAGAGCAGCTCGACTCGCTCGAACGCGGCAGCCGAGGGTGACTCCAGCTCGGGTGCAGGGAAAGCCCGCACAGTCTACACCGCCGGACCGGGGAAGATTCCGGATAACCTGCCCGATGACCTGCGCAAACAACTGACAGCTCCTCCTCCGCCAATTCCAGATGACATAAAACGCCAGATCAATAGTCCGCCTCCCCCACTACCAGATGATCTAAAGGCACAGCTCGAAGCTCCGCCTCCACCTCTGCCCCCCGATCTGAAAGCTCAGCTCGAAGCTCCGCCTCCACCTCTGCCGCCTGATATCCAGCGAGCTCTAAGCACGCCACCTCGCG
>JAUIIP010000115.1 GCA_030431555.1 bacterium | reverse complement strand
CTTTCAGGCTCAGCAAGGTAGCCGCTGACTCCATCGGCTACCATATCCGGAATACTTCCAACGCGAGTGGCAACTACGGGCACAGAATTAGCGTATGCCGTGGCTACCACGCCTGATTGCGTCGCGGATCTGTAGGGAAATACAGCCAGGGCGGCGGAGTTAAATATTTCGCCTACCTCTTCGTTCGGAATGTAGCGAATGTCTGTCTCCACAACCTCGCTCAATCCTAGTTCCTCAATCAATGCGAGTGGACTGCTGTCGCCTTCGCCGGGACTAAAATGCTCCCCTGCAATCTTCAGACGCACATCGGGGAAAGATTCTCGAATTGAAGGCATAGCGCGCAGAAGGATATCAAGGCCTTTGTAGTAACGAATTATTCCAAAGAACAGCAAAGTAAACTTTGACGTTTCGCAGCTGCCAATCTCCGTAGCCTTCAGGCGATCGAACAAAGGAAGATACAGACTAGTAACTTTAGTATCACCAACGATTTTAGCGGCTAACTCTCGTTCACTGCTTCCGTGAACGACAAGACGGTCGGCGCCATTAAATATCCTGCGACTAAGCCACCGACCCCCCGGTGCATTCTCATGGGGCATTACATTGTGACAAAGAACAACTATCTTCGCGCTTGTCGACCTGCGGAGCAAATAGAGCAGAAGCAAATACACCGGCGCGTGCACCGGATGAGTCCAAGTAAAAACTATTGTAGCAGGGTCAAACTTTCGAATCGCTCGAGCCGCCTTAAACCACGACAGCGGATTCATATATCCGAGGATCGGCTCCGATTCGACGCCGGAAATCCGATCTAAACTAACTCGATCGATAAAATCTCTACGAGACAGAAAGTAAGGGTAGATCTGATACCAGGTGATAAACATCAGCGGTCCGCGTCGGGAGAGCTCCTCTGCCAGGCTACTGCTGAACTGAGCAATCCCACCCTTATACCGCTGCGCCGTCGGACCGATCAGGACCGTACGAGAGCTAGGTTTGCTTTGGAACTGACTTTCGCTCACCCATCCTCCCGGCAAAAAAATCAGATGCCGCCTCCCAAAAAAGGCCGAACGCCTTAAGTGGGCTTTCCCCGCTAGCACGCAGTGACTTTGCGATACGATAGACGTCCCACAAGGGCCTGGTCCCATACACAAGAACCCGAGTAACCGGGTTGCTGACATATTTGGCGACCAGCGCATAAGAATTGCGCGTCAGGTAATACTCTCTCAGTGGATTGAACTCACCTCCCGAGGCACTTGAAACCTTATGATAGACGATCGAACCGCAGGCAATCGCCGTGTCATAGCCCTCCTGGCGGGCCCGCATGCAAAAATCAACATCCTCGCAGTATAGAAATAGTTCATCATCGAACAGGCCGACTGCCTCAAACACATCCATTCTAATCAGCATACTGCAGCCGGTTACGAAATCAGTATCAGTTGTTTTGCCTACCAGCAGTTCTTTTGAACCTTTCATTCGCTTTCCGACATGCTTCACTACAAATGAAGGCTGATAAATCTTACCATAAGCGAACCAAATCTTATCGCTGCCGTCGTCATAAAATATCGTGCTGCCCACTATCGGCACTTCATCCTCAGTCATGCAGCGAAGCATCTCAAGCAAGGCATTTGGCAGAACTCGCGCATCGCTGTTGAGCAGCCACACCGCTTCAGCTCTCAGATCTGCTGCAGCGGCAATTCCGGCATTAACACCTCCTGCGAAACCGGTGTTCAGTTCGAAGCACCTCACCTCTATCGGGAAGGTCTTGAAAGAAGCCAGGGCTGCTCTTGATTCTTCAGTAGAGGCGCTGTCTATTACAACAACTTTAATAATGCCACTGGACGCAATTGGTTCGAGTGACTCAAGCGCGCGCAAAGTGTCGTCACTTTTCTTATAATTAATAATAACAACAACAATGCATTCCATCAGGAGGTCTCACTTCTGCGAATCGAAGCTGTCAAGGCAGCAAGCATGATTACACCGGATACGCACAAACTCCAGGGAACGCCGTAGGCTCCGTAAACAGCAGCTGCCGTCGCGCCGAGTGCAATAAATAATACCGACCCTCCGACAACTATCAAAGACGATATAAGCGGTCTGCCGCAATGGTAATTTAGCTGCGAGGCAACCAGCGCCAGCGTGACGCACACGTGCGCCAGAGCAAGCGGCGCCAAGTAGCGCCCACCGTCTGCGAATTCAGCGCCGAATAGTAAAGATAAAAGCGCACCGCCGCCCGCGGCAAACAGCAGCAATCCAAAGAGCAATCCAAAAACGAGCAGTACAGCAAGGGTTTTGACTTGTGGTTCACTATCCATGGCCGCTCGAAAACCCTTCGCCTTTGAAACTGCGGGAATCATCGGCCACATAACCGCAGAGCCCGCCATATACATTGCCTTGGTTAGATTATGAGCTGCTCCGTACAGCCCAACTGCTGTTTCACTATCAGAGAAAGCTTGCACCAGCCACACATCGCCGGCGAGCAGGAGACCGCTGCCACCGACTATGCCTAAGGCCTGCCAATAGCCGTGCGCCAGCGCCGTCGCCGCTTTGTCCTGTGATGGCTTCGCCATGTCCTCGAGGACTCCGCTTCGATGCACCACTATCCAAACAAAGCAAGCGGCAATCAACGAGGCTCCAACCATACCTAAGACCAAAGTTTCTACCGAGCCAATTGCGTATGCGGCCCAAAGCATTAAGGCTAGTTTTGATGCGCCGTAAATACAGCCCGCGAGCGCATTCGAGCCATATCGATCATGGGCCGTCAACGCCGCGACGCCGGATGCGTAGGCGGCAAACGGCAGGATATCAAGCGCGGCTATTTGAAGAGGACCGGTCAGTCTGGAGTTGTTTAAGAGCTGCGCGACGAGCGGCGCGAACAAATAAAGCAGCGTCATAACTCCGATGCCAAAGCACATTTGGAGCAGCAGCATTCGCTTAACCCCGCGCCATGTTCCCAAAGTAATTTGGCGTACGAGCGGATGTTTAAAGGACTCTGCGGTAATTCGTTCGATCCAGAGCAACACGGCCACCACAACCACGTATCTTCCGAATCGTTCGACATCGGTAAGGCGGGCAATTCCCAGCAGCGCCAGGTAAGCGGCGAGCATTAGGAAAATATTGGCGCCGACGAGTTTTGCAGACCCACTGACCAGACGAGCGCTGCTGTGTGCCATCTAACTACGTTCCTTGACAAACCCCTCTCAAGTACTTCACGAAAGTAAGGAGATTAAAATTATTTCCTACTAAAAGGTGCCTTATTTTGTCCAAAACTATTCGCATCGGCTTGCTGTGGCACTCCTTGTCATCGAACAACTTAGGTGTAGGGGCCCTGACGATCTCACAAATCATGCTGATTGAAAGGTTGGCAAAAGAACTGAACATATCGCCGCGCTATTTATTAATAGGCACACAAGGCTCGCTGGACTATACCCCCGAGCAGTTGGGCGATCGAGTCTCGACAATTCGGTTTTCACCTAAAAACCTCCTCAGTCCGAAAGTTTCCTTCCGAAGCGAGCTACAGAGCTGCAATATAATTCTCGACATAGGTGAAGGAGATAGTTTCAGCGACATTTACGGCATGACGCGCTTTGTGAAATTGGCGCTGAGCAAACTTATAGCGCAGGGCAGCTCGCGACCGATGGTTTTATCTCCGCAAACTGTCGGACCTTTCACCTCTCCGCTTTCGAAAAGATTAGCCTCCTACTTGCTGAAGCGCTCCGTTCGAGTATTTGCTCGAGATAGTTCGTCTTTAGAATTCGCACGCTCGATTAGCCCCGGCGCGCAAATAGCTTTGAGTTCTGACTTGGCTTTCGCGCTGCCGATCGAGGCACCGACTCACCATGGAACCTCAGATAAGCTTCACATAGGGCTCAATGTTTCCGCACTCCTATACCACGGGGGCTACCGCAAATCGAATCAGTTTGCGCTTAAGGTCGACTACAGAAGTTTTGTGCTAAAACTACTCTCTGCCCTATATGAGAACGACGATGCCGTGGTTCATTTAGTTCCCCACGTAGTCGATGCAGCACAGGACGTAGAAGATGACCATAAGGTTAATATTATATTGAACTCGCGATTCCCCGAGACTATCTGCGCTCCGAAATTCCGCTCACCACAGGATGCTAAGGCTTATATCGCGGGCCTGGACTTCTTTGTCGGTTCCCGCATGCACTCGACTATTGCGGCCTTCTCAAGTGGTGTTCCGGTATTGCCGGTAGCATACAGCAGGAAGTTTAAGGGTCTCTTTTCGGATTTAGGATATAAATACACTACTGACTTGGCTGAAATAGATAGTGAGGACCTATTGCTGAGCATAGTACTTGAAGCTATCGAATCGCGAGGTTCGATGAAACAAGACATTGAACGGGGCATGGTCCAAGTGCGTGATCGAATCGCAGTCTACGAAAACTTTCTAACAACGGAATTGGCATCCCTTTGTGAGTAGACTCGATTCTATTAATGCAATTCTAGACGCTGACCTATGCTGTGGCTGCGGTTTATGCGAATCATTCGCAGGCAGTCAGGTCCTGCCGATGGGTTACAACGACTCGGGCTTCCTTCGCCCGCGGCCACTGAGCGAGCCGACCACTGAAGTCGAACAGAGGATTTTGGAAGTGTGTCCGGCCGTAAATGTAAGCTTCCCTGAGAACGAACCCCATTATCACGAAACCTGGGGTCCTATTCGCGTGCTGCTGCTGGCACATGCAGCCGACGACGCCCTGCGCCACCGTGCATCGTCCGGCGGAGCCTTGTCTGCAATTCTCGGCAGGTTAATCGAAGACGGCAGTGTGGACGGCGTATGTCAGATTGGAGCCGACCCCGAGCTGCCGGTAGGCAATCGCAGCGTGGTCAGCACGACGTTAGAGTCGGTACGCTTCAATTCAGGCTCCAGGTACAGCCCTTCCGCTCCGCTGCGCAGGCTTTCGGAGCTTAAGGTAGAGGGTAGGCGCTTTGCGATCGTGGGCAAGCCCTGTGATATTTCGGCTGCGACTGCACTTTCACGGCGCGACGGGTCTTTCCGTACGCACTTTCCCTACATGATCAGTTTTTTCTGCGGAGGTATTCCCAGCATTCAAGGTGCGGCCGAGGTATTGCGTCAGCTTGGAGTCGAGCAAAACGATGTGGCCGAATTTAGATATCGCGGCAACGGCTGGCCGGGTTTTGCTGAGGCGACTACTCACGACGGGACATCAGCTCGAATGAGCTACAACGATTCCTGGGGTAAAATCTTGAATCGTCATTTGCAGCTTCGCTGCAAGATTTGTCCGGACTCTACAGGCGAGTCTGCTGATATCGTGTGCGCTGACGGGTGGCATTTGGACCCCGGCGGCAAACCCGACTTCAGTGAACACCCGGGAAGAAGCATCGTAATTGCGCGCAGCGAACTCGGCGAGAAACTGCTAAAGCGTTGTATCGAGGCCGGTGATCTCTTGAGCAGCGGCACCAGCACCGATGAGCTTGCCCAGATGCAGCCTTACCAAGCTAAGCGCAAGCAGCTAGTCCTGTCGCGGCTGCTGGCTATGAAGATTTGCGGTATGACCACGCCGAGGTTTTCAAGAACGCACTTATTAAAAGCCGCGCTTCGAGCCGGTCCAACTGCTAATCTGCGGAGTTTTGCCGGAATGCTTGTTCGGGCATGGCGCAGGCAGCGGAGCTAGCCCGAATTCCCCTTAATTTAGACGAATTAGCGCTCAGACCTCATTCCTTTTGTGACTCCAGCTTAAGCCTCGAGCTGTCGACCTAATAAGTGGCCCGATCAAGTCTTGAGGCAAGGAGGCTCAGTGACCCCGGCAAATAAGCATAGAGTGCTCGTGGTCTGCGAGCATATAGGCACGAGTAATCAGCTGCGAGTCGGTCTGCGCGGATTAGGTATAGAGCACGTCTTTACGCCCGCGAACATGAGCGGCATTTCGAAGCTTACGGAGCGCAAGTTCACCCACGTCTTCTTTGATTTAGGCAGAATGGAGCCGGAGACTCTTTCGTTCGCACGTAAAATTCTCGAAATTGACGCTGAGGTAACATTAATTGCGGTTGCTACCGAACCGCGAGTGGATCAGATATTCAGATTGTTGCAGGTTGGTGCGCGAGGCTGCTTGGTCGTTCCGTTCAGCAATGCCGCCCTTGAGCAGGTATTCAACCAAGCAACAACCAACGTCCGAATAAGTGAGGCAGTATTTCAAAGCAAAAATAGAAATGTGCCGCTGGCTGAAGGTGTAATCAACTCCCTTGACCGACTGGCTTCCGCTATGGCTAATGTGCGCAATACCGCAGCGACTGCCGGGGCGCTGCCTCAGCTGCTTGCCGAGTTTCGCAAAACCACAGCAACCGCGTTTAACCACTGCGAAGACTCTGAGGATAAATTGCGGGAGGTAATAATCGACACCTGTGTCAGTCGGGCTAGCGGAAAGGCGAGAAGATTAAGGAAAATAAGAGATTTTCTGCAAGAGCAGCGCGATAGAACCGTCAAGAAAAAGCAGCGAGAGAGCGCAAATTCTTAAATTCTTGGATGCGGGGGGTGGATTTGAACCACCGACCTCCGGGTTATGAGCCCGACGAGCTACCAGACTGCTCTACCCCGCGGCAATCTTTTATGAAACTCACTGACGAAAGTCAACTTTTATCGGGAATTAGTTTCTAATCGCAGCTCTTCAATCGCCCCTCGCCTCAAGTCGCCGAGCTTAAAGTCCCCAAAAGCTACTCTACCCAGACGAACTACGGGACATCCTGCTGCAAGACAAAGCTTCTTGACAAAGTGTTTGCTTCCCTCGCAGACGACTATCTCGACCGGAAAGCATCCTTCCGGGCAATCTCCCAGCAGACGCTTTAAGTCTCTTGTATGCGAGACAAGCGCGGCCCGCTTTGCCGATTTAGGGCCGGCGGAAGGCTCATCCGTTATCATCAGGCCGCCAAGGATTCGATCGATGAATTTGTTTTGGTCCGCCCCGCGAACGTAGGCCCGGTAAACACGCTCTACTTCGTTTCGTGGATGGAGCAGAGACTCAGCCAGCTCTCCGTCGTTTGTTAGCAGCAGCAGTCCGACAACGTCTACATCTAGTCGGCCAACCGGAAAAACACGTACCGGCAGATGACTCACAAAGTCCGCTACACTCTTGCGGCCTTGTTCGTCGTCGAGCGTTGTTATAACTCCTGCGGGTTTATGAAAGCGATAGAGCTTAAGCTCTTCGCGCACTGCCGGCTTACCGTCAACCAGCACTACGTCCATTTCAGGGTCGACTTTAGTGCCGAGCTCTTTGACGACTGAGCCGTTAACCTTGACCCGACCATCTGTTATGAGTTGCTCAGCGTGGCGCCGCGAAGCTAGGCCAGCCTGTGCGATAAATTTCTGAAGGCGCAAATGTTTAGTGGACTCGCTCAAAGCCCTATCCCACAGCCGCCCAATCTAAGCTGCAGCAGCGCCGAGCCGTGCGCCGCCAACTTCTTTCTCGCCGTCGTGCGACTCGCTGTCGTCGTGCGACTCGTTGTCGTCGTGCGACTCGCTGGCAGATGTTTCCTGATCGTCGTCATCCGTATCTGAATCGCTTTCACCTGGCTCATTTAGCAGCTGTTCTAATTCATGCAGCGAAGGCAGTTCGCTTAAATCGCGCAGGCCAAAAGTTTCCAGGAACTTTTCCGTAGTTCCATAAAGCGCCGGCTGTCCGGGAACGTCTCGTTTCCCGACAATGCGAATTAGCTTTGCGTCCAGCAAAGTGCGCAAAGTCGGCAAAGCATCTACACCGCGGATTGACTCGATCTCAGAGCGATCAACCGGCTGCTTATAAGCTATTATTGCCAGCGACTCAGCGGCAGCTCGGCTGAGGCGCTTGACGCGACGCGGCATAAGCCTGCGAATTGAGGGCGCGCAGCTGGGCGCCGTGCGCAGCTGCCAGCCGTCGTTTACTTCATGCAGGGAAAACCCATGCACTTCGTCCTGGTACAAGTCGCGCAGCTCCTCCAGAACGGCCTCGACAGAGGACAAGCTGCGCTTCGCAGCAGTTGCGATCTTCTCGGCACTTACGGGTTTGTGCGACACGAACAGCATACTGCTGATAAGCGCGCTCAACGGGATCGAAGTTGAACTCTCCTCCCCTTCCTCAAGCTCGTCGAATTCAATCTCCTCTTCCGACTCCACATTCTCGTCGACCTGTTCTGTATCAGTCACGGTTCACCTCCTTGAGCACTTCGACTTCCGGTTCTGCCTGCTGCGACTGATCGCTTTCTCCCCAGGCCTGACGCGCCGCATCCGTGTCAATAATTACGACCTTATCCTCGACTCCCGACAAGGTGCTAAGTTCATCGCCGTCTTCGGCCCCTTCCTGGAGGCAAATTGAAAGCTGGATATCTGCGCTTTCGCGCTGCTGCTCAACGTTGAGGACACCGCGTTTAACCAGTTCCAGCACGGCGATAAAGTTGCCAATGAAAACATTTCGACGCTCGAGTTTAAGGCGAGCCTCTGCTGACTCAGCGTCTTCATCCTGAGCTGCTTCAGCCAGGTCTACATTCATCGCCCACCGCTCTCGGAGCACTGAATAAAAACTTCGTGCGGCAGACTTAACGCCGGTCTTAATTGAGAACGCGTCGATGATTTTCATCATGCAATCAACAACGGAAACCGGCTCAAGGCTAATCCGCATCGATTGCACGCTTTCACCAATGCGCTTCAACAGGCGCACAAAAGTAAAGCCGATACTTTGGATCTCTTCGTCAACTTCCAAAGCTTCAGGTTGAGGAGCCGTAATGCTGCGGTCTCGGCGCGAAAATGTTGTGGCACCTAATTGAGGAAGTGCTCGGATCTCTTTGGCGCGCTGCTTAAAAATTTCGTAGCGCTTCAGCCGTTCTCGCAAGTCGCCGTAAGGATCGTCCTCGAGTTCTTCGACCCCTTCGTCTACGGGGTGACGGGGTAGCACGCTCTCGCTCTTAATTGCGACGAGCGTTGTGGCAACGACCAAAAATTCCGTAGCGACGTCCAAGTCAATGTGTTTCGCCGAATCAATGATTTCCAGATACTGGTCGGCGATCTTAGTCATTTCGACTTCGGCAATACTGACTTCCTGTTTGCGCACAAGATGCAGCAGCAGATCCATCGGCCCAGCGAAGAAGTCTAGTTTGACCTGAAATTCTGAAGCCATCAGCGGTGAAGCACCGCCCGGCGCCCCGGAACTATCCGGGACAAGTGGTTCTTGAATACGCATTAATGATTATCGCCAGAAAGCACCCTGCAAACCAAAGTGGGTATTTGACACGAAACTACATGGAAAGAAAACAAGGTTCAAGTAATTTAAATAAATTAACTTTGAGACGCGGCTCTGTAAACAGCTTATGCCGCCGTGGATCCAACCGGCACAAGGCCTGTTAGTAAGCGTCATATATATCTGTAATTTAAAATAAGGAGAGCCTTGGGGTCTAATTCTCGGTGAAAAGACCCTTCATTGAATCGAGACCTGCGTATCCATGTTCGTCGCCCTTCAGCCTCGACGCGATATCGTCTGCAAGGTCTCGGGCTTCCTCGTAACTGCGAACTGCCCCGCTTTTGGAGCTAGGACCACTCTCTCGAGTCTGCGAAGTGAGAGTGAGCACGGTCGCTGATGTATTGGACTTAACAGCAGTACTGGCGGGAGCTTTTTGTGATGCAGGAGTACTATTCGCAGTTTGGTTCTGCGTTTTGACTAATGTGAGCTGCGTCCCTGCAGACTTAATTCCGTTCACTTTGTACTACTACTGCTTTAGCGATAAACCCACGGGTATTCACAAAGGTGGTCCCGTAAGTCTCATATCGACGATTCAGCTTAAGTCCTTAAGCTAAAAATCGTCCCGAATTTTTCTTAGTAATTAAGAATGCTTAGCAAATATGATGTGGGCTAGACTGCTCACCGAGAAACTCGCCATTGGTTGCAAGAATCTGCTGAGCGTCATCTCGAATCATGCTCGATAGGCCGTTAATAAGCTTAATATGACGACTAACCTGGTCCCAATTCTGCTCGGCCAGGTAGCCCCGCAGCTCTTCTGCTAGGCGCCGCTGCTTACTAACTATTTCAGAATATTGATTAATTCGCTTAATCACATCCTCAGGAACTTCAGGCTTCTGCTTGAGCACGCTCTCAGTTACGGAAATGCAATTCTCGAGTTTATCGAATGATGTCAAGAGCTTGTCTACGAATGAGCCAGTCATGTTTGTTCCTACCTGTAAAAATCTGTGAGGCTTAAGTGCCAACCTTAATAAAACTCTCACCCTCTAGTCAGGACTTGGCGCAGAACTGCTTCAGAAAAAAATGGGGAAAACCGGAAAGCCGCACAGAAACAAACGCAGCAAATTGGTAGGTAATATACCACGGTTGGAATTGTACGCAAGTCGGGCTTAGAGCACTTTCCCGACTCCGACGGCCTCACGCACCGCCGAAAGCGTTTCACCGGCAATGGCTCGAGCGCGGCTCGCACCGCTTGCCAAAACGTCTAGCAGATCATCGGGACGGGACATTAGCTCGTTGTACTTATCGCGCAGCGGAGCAATTTCACGTTCAATAACTTCGAACAGTTCCTGCTTTGCCTCTCCGTAGCCCATGCCGCCGGCCCGA
>JAUIIP010000114.1 GCA_030431555.1 bacterium | reverse complement strand
TTTATTCTGCGGCGTATTAGTTTTCCGTAGTCGAAGTTGCGCAGTTCCATTGGCTCGCCGCTGCTTATCTGAAGTTCCAGCATCTGGTTGAAGTCACAGTCATAGACTTTCCCGTCGTAGCCTACGCTTACCAGTGATCTACACATTATATTCTCTGCTGCTGCCGGATTAAAAGCAGATGAAAGTTTGTCCAGATACGAATCAAACTGTCCTAGCTTTTTAAGCTGTTTGCGAAACCTATGAATAGGCATGTTGGTGATGACATACAGGCCGTTAAAAACGATTCCAAATTTTTCGTGAAGTTCAGTTTTGAATTTTGCTTCGAGTGCCTGCTGACTGCCGGGTAGAAATGCGCCGGCAGGATTGTAAACCAGATTGAGCTTCAACGACTCATCGCGGCCATAGCCAACTTGATTTAATCTCTTCAGCGCCGCTATGCTTTTAGCGAAGACCCCCTTACCGCGCTGTTTGTCGGTGAAATACTCTTCGTAATAAGGCAGAGAGGATACAACTTCCACCGCGTTCTCAGCATAAAACTCGGGAATGTAAGCCTTGCTTTCACCGGTAATCGGGTGGCCGTCGATTTGGACGGTCAAGTTATGGCGGGCCATGACGTGTTTGCCGAGAAGTCGAGCTTGCCTAACGAGATAGTCAAAATCCGGGTGTAATTCCGGCGCACCTCCCGTTACGTCCAAGGTCTCGATCTGCTCGTGGGCGGCCAGCAGTTTTAAACACAATTCAATGTTTTCACGACTCATTGATTCCGTGCGTTTAGGCGATGAGTCGACATGGCAGTGGCGGCAGGCTTGATTGCAAAGCTTTGTAATATTCACCTGTAATGTGGATACTTCGAGCGGTTGGAGCTTGAGGCCATGTTTTCTGCATTGCTCGTTGAAATCAAAGCGGCGATTGTCGCGCTCGAACTCCTCGTCGCGCCAGCTTCCTGACTGCTCGTCGTCGATTACTTCAAGCTTCATCGTAAATTAGGCACCGAGCTTTTTTAAGTGATTCTGCATTTGAACGCCGTGCACCAACGTGATTCCGGCGTCCATCGCGGCGGCGACATGAACGGCTTCGGTCATTTGCTCGGGGCTGCTTCCAGTCTCCAAGCATCTCTCAGTGAACGCATCGATGCAGTAAGGGCACTGCTTGGAGTGGGCTACTGCCAGGGCGATCAAGGCCTTTTCTCGCTGGCTTAGCGCGCTGTCGCTTCCGGTAGCGGCGTTATAGTAATCGAAAAATTTCTCCGCGGCCTCCGGGGCGAATTTTCCGATTTCTGAAAATTTCTTAAGATCTTGAGGGTTGTAATAGTCAGACATAAATGCGGCCTCGCAGAGTTATTGCAGTCGGTCAGTGTACCATGCAGATAGTAGGGAGCCAGGTAGCCAACCCGCGCTCAACTCGCTTATTGAGTTAAACTTAATTTTCGACTATTTGATACGGAAATTTTTCACCGTATGTGCGTTTATTTGGTGATAGAGCGAACTTACTAACGAGATGCTAACACATTTGTAATATTTGAATGGCATTAAGTGTCCCATGGCTAATGAAAATATACTCGTCGTAGACGATGAAGCGGATATTCTTGAGTTGGTTCGGTACAATCTCGCAAAGGAGGGTTATGCCGTAACCTGTGCTCCGACCGGTGAGGAAGCCTTGGCCGCGGCCACGGAGCATACTCCAAATGTGGTGGTTCTTGATCTAATGCTTCCCGGCATCGATGGCCTTGAAGTGTGTAGGCAGCTCAAGCGCCGCAACGAAACAGAAACAGTTCCGATTATCATGCTCTCTGCCAAGGGCGAAGAGGCTGATATTGTGTCGGGACTTGAGCTAGGTGCAGACGACTACGTCACCAAACCTTTCAGTCCGCGTGTACTCGTAGCGCGAGTCAAGGCTGCCCTGAGGCGCATGGCTTCTGGTCCGGGTAATGACATGGATGTGGTGCGGGTTCATGAGCTGATGATCGATCCTAGGCGACATGTGGTAGAGTTGTCCGGCAAGCGATTAGACCTGACACCAACAGAATTTCGAGTATTGCACTTTTTGGCGCGGCACCCGGGCTGGGTATTTACCAGATACCAGATCGTAGACGCCGTTAAGGGTGAGAACTATCCGGTTACGGATCGCTCGGTCGATGTGCAAATTGTGGGCCTGAGAAAGAAACTCGGGTTTGCGGAAGAGTACATAGAAACTGTTAGGGGCGTCGGGTATCGCTTTAAGGAGTGATACATGCCCCCGCGCAAGCGGCTGCTTTGGCAGCTTTACCCTTCATATCTGCTGATTACTTTATTAGCGGTCTTCGCGGTCTGCTGGTATTCCTACCGCTCGTTCGAGGATTTTTACCTTTCCTCACTTCATGACAGCTTGGCGATTCGACTTGCTTTTATCGAAGACCGTCTGCGTGAGCCGCTCGCCGAGAACGACCTCGATACCGTTCGGGAGATCACTAAGGAACTGGCAGCTGCTGCTGCGGTGCGGGTAACCGTCATCGGCCCGGAAGGTAGAGTGATTGCTGATTCGCACAACTCACCTGGGGAGATGGACAATCACCGCAGTCGCCCCGAAGTCATCGAGGCAATGAATGCCAAAGTCGGCTACACCGTTCGTTTGAGTGAAACTCTCCGACGTAATTTGATGTACGTCGCCAAATCGATCGACGGAAATCCTCAACTTGGGGTGGTTAGAGTCGCCCTTTCCACCAGTGCGATGGATGACCGAATTTCAAACTTTACATCGAGCGTTCTACTCGGAGGCGTAGTCGTTGCCATATTAGCAGCGCTTAGTCTGCTGGCCTTTTCCAAGCGAGTAAGCAGGCCGCTCGATGAAATCCGCGCAGTCGCACAGCGTTTTGCCAAGGGAGACTTTAGTTCCCGGCTAAAGGTGCCGGATACTGAAGAGATTGCCGAGCTTGTCGAGTCGATGAACGAGATGGCGGCGCAGCTTGATGAGCGCATACGAACAATTGTTGAGCAGCGGGCTGAGCAGGAAGCTGTGCTTTCCAGCATGGTTGAGGGGGTTCTGGCGGTAGACGCTGACGAGCGTATAATCAACATTAACCAAACTGCTGCGCGTTTGATCAATACCGACGTAGCAAGGGCTTTGGGCAGGACGATTACCGAAGTCATCAGAAACTCCGAGCTTCAGCGTCTCGTAGTAGAGACACTAGAACAGCACGGCCCGATTGAGCGAGATATCGTCATTCGAGGCGCGGGCAGTGAGATGTTCCTTGCCGTTCATGGGACTGCATTAAAAGACTCCGACGGCCGCCGGGTCGGTGCTGTCGTCGTGCTGAACGACGTTACTCGAATTCAACGACTGGAAAACATGCGCCGTGACTTTGTTGCGAACGTCTCGCATGAGCTTAGAACCCCGATCACTTCGATTAAAGGCTTCGTAGAAACTCTCCTCGACGGTGCACTGACAAGCGAGGACGACGCTCGTAGATTTCTTCAGATAATAGCGAATCACGCGGATCGCTTAAGTGCAATCATTGAGGACTTACTGAGCCTCGCTCGCATTGAGCAAGGCGTTGAGCACCGTGGCATAGACTTGGCGGAAGGCAAACTGAAAAGTGTCCTGAAAGATGCAGTTCAAGTTTGTCAGCCTCATGCCGACAGCCGCAAGGTCGAGATAAGCATCGATTGCGCCTCGGATTTACGAGTTTCGATGAATAATTCTTTGCTTGAGCAGGCAGTGATCAATCTGATTGATAATGCAATCAAGTATTCTGATCAGGGTGGAAGCGTTGAAGTGCGCGGCTTTGAGGTTCATGACGAGGTCGTCATATCTGTTCGCGACTACGGCGGAGGAATTGCTCCAGAACATCATCCACGTTTGTTTGAGCGCTTTTACCGAGTGGATCGCGGCCGAAGCAGATACGGCAAGGACTCAGGCCCGGGCGGAACTGGCTTGGGGCTGGCAATTGTCAAACACGTGGCTATTGCTCACCGCGGCCGGGTCAATATCAAGAGCGCGCCGGGCGAGGGATCTACTTTTTCTATATATCTGCCGCGAGCCCCTCGCTATAGCCAGTCTCCACATGTCGGTGGCGGACAATTTCGCCCTCAACCAAGTAGATAACATCTTCGGCTATATTTGTGGTTTGATCACCGATCCGCTCGAGGTAGCGTGATATCGAAAGCAGCTGGATAAAATCCAGCGCATGCACTGGATATTCGATTATGGCTTGCTTTACAGCTTCGAAATGGTCCCGGTGCACTTGATCGACTTTTACGTCCATTGCCATGATCTGCCGAGCAAGTTCGATATCTTTGTTTATTAAGGCGTCGATACAGCGCTTAACCATGCCAATCACCAGGTCCCCCATGACATCCAACTGTAGGGTAGTTTCCGGCAAATTCTTTTTACTAAGCGCCGCTGACCGCTCAGCAATGTTAAGCGCCAAGTCACCGATGCGCTCGAGGTCGTTATTTATTTTAAGTACAGCAACTACGAACCTCAGATCGAAAGCGACTGGTTGATAGAGCGCGAGAATTTTCAAACAATCCTCTTCAATGTCTACTTCGATTAGATCAACTTCGTTGTCACGTTCGATTACGATCTCGGCGAGTTGCTCATCCGAATTATGAAAAGATCGGAGTGCATCTTTGCACTGCTCTTCGACGACAGTCGCCAATGACAAAAGTGAGCGTTTAAGCTGCTGAAGTGATCGTTGAAGCGGCTTGCTCATATTTTCCGGTCCTCGCTCAATTAGTCTGGGTTCAAACCTCGGATGTGAACACTGCGTTTATCACAAAAGAGCTTAGAACAGAGAGAAATCTAATGGGCCCTTAAAGAATCTTTGGGCTTCGCTGTCTACGTTTTGCCAAATGTCAGTATTTACAGCGACTTATGCTGCTGTCCCAGCGAAAACCAGATCGGGGTTCTTACGCTATTCTAACAATTCTCTAACATGGCCGAACTATGCTCGGCGCAAATTAATCTGCGGATGTTGCTGAACAGCTCCGCATAGACGTCAGAAAATTTCTCAAGGGAAAGCAAATGAAAAAAAGTATGAAATTCGTTCCTGCTTTGGCCGCTATGGCAGTGCTCCTCTTTTCGGGACCTGCATATGCGCGTGACCAAATTCAAATTGTCGGATCATCGACTGTCTACCCATTCGCAACAGTGGTCGCTGAGCGACTCGGAGCGAAAGGGATGTTTAAAACACCCGTTATCGAAAGTACCGGCACAGGCGGCGGAATGAAGCTGTTCTGTGCGGGGATCGGAGAGAAGCACCCCGACATTACAAACGCCTCTCGTGCAATGAAAGAAAGCGAGTGGGAAATGTGCCGTAAGAATGGCGTAAAAGATATTGTCGAAATCACAGTCGGCAACGACGGTATCGCTTTCGCAAACAGCTTAAAATCAGACAAGCTTAACTTTACAGTTGAGCAGCTTTGGAAAGCGATGGCAGCGAAAGGACCGAAGCCGCAGAAGTGGAGCCAAATTGACTCTTCACTTCCTAATGTGCCTATTCGTATTCTGACTCCTCCTCCGACTTCGGGTACTCGCGATGCTTGGAACGCCTTGGTTATGAGCAAGGGCTGCGACCCCAAAGTAAAAGCGAACAACAAGGACGATTGTGAACTGATGCGCGAAGACGGCGCGGTAATTGAAGCAGGCGAGAATGATGCTCTCCTAGTTCAGAAGCTACAGGCTGATCCCGGTCTATTCGGAATTTTTGGCTTCAGCTATCTAGACGGCAACAGGGACAAGATTCAAGCCGCCTCAATTAACGGTGTTGATATTACTTTGGGCTCTATCCAGAGCTACGAGTATCCAGTTTCACGGCCGCTGTTCTTCTACGTGAAGAAAGCTCATATCGGTGTGATTCCGGGCATTCGTGAGTATCTAAAGGAATTCACCAGCCCCTCGGCTGTTGGAGAGGACGGGTATCTGGCGGACCGAGGATTAGTTCCGCTGGAGCCTAAGAAGTTGTCAGCTGTTCGCAGTACCGCAAACAACCTGACTCCTATGACTATGACCAAGTAGCTTAGGTCTCGGCAGCGCGCCGAAGTCGGCGCGCTGCTGTGTAAGATTTTCTCGAAGCCAATTTTTATTTACCTCAAGGGGGTTCCCCGATGGCGCTCGCGGCCACTGCCTTTGCTTTGCTGGTTTTTTCCAGTTTCATTATTGGCCAAAGTCGAGCGCGAGCAAGCGCCGGTTCTAGCGGCCTGAAACTTCATTCACTGCCGAACTATCACGGGTGTTATGTAGCCCTGTGGGCGGGTGTGCCGGCCTTACTTATTCTGCTTCTCTGGCTCGCCCTGGAGCCGGTATTTCTGCGCTCAATAGTCCTAGACACGATTCCGGAGCGAACCGCTTCGATGTCCGAGCAGCAGCTCTCAGTCCTTTTTTCGGAGATTCAAAACAAAGCTGACGGAGCTTTCGGTATTACCGCAGCAGACGAATCCCTCACCAGAGCAATCGACTCATACAAGTCTCTGAAGCGCACTAGCCACTTCGCTATGCTCGCAGTATTCTTTTCAGTTTGCGTGCTTTGTTTACTATTTGCCAGGTCAAGGATCGCTCCGGCATTTACTGCGCGCCATGCGGTCGAGAAGGCATTCAATGCCTTTTTGTTTTTAAGTTCTCTGATCGCAATTTTGACTACTATCGGCATTGTTTGTTCGCTGATTTTTGAAAGCATACGATTTTTTCAGCTCGTGCCGTTTACAGACTTTGTGTTTGGAGCCAAGTGGAGTCCTCAGACGGCGATGCGCGCCGATCAAGTGGCGAGCGAGGGAGCGTTTGGAGCTGTTCCGCTTTTCGTTGGGACAATACTGATTGCCTTTATCGCGATGTGTGTCGCCACTCCGGTCGGTCTATTTGCGGCCGTTTATTTGGCAGAATACGCCAGCAAGAGGACTAGAGTCGTTGCCAAACCGATTCTTGAAATTTTGGCCGGCATACCGACGGTAGTTTACGGATTCTTTGCCGCCTTAACGGTTGCTCCATACGTTAAGGATACGGCAGAGGCGCTGGGTCTTGCTGCATCATCCGAGAGCGCACTGGCTGCGGGTCTCGTGATGGGAATTATGATTATCCCTTTTATCTCTTCGCTATCTGATGACGTCATTAACGCCGTGCCGCAATCCCTGCGAGACGGATCCTATGCAATGGGTGCAACCAAGTCTGAGACGATCAAGCAGGTTATCGTCCCGGCAGCACTCCCTGGGATTGTCGGAGCGGTGCTGCTTGCCATTTCACGTGCCGTCGGCGAAACGATGATTGTGGTAATGGCTGCCGGCTTGGCGGCTAACTTAACGGCAAATCCCTTGTCAAATGTAACGACTGTGACTGTTCAGATAGTAACTATTTTGGTTGGTGACCAAGAGTTTGACAGTGCGAAAACACTTTCAGCATTTGCGCTCGGCTTGATGCTGTTCTTTGTTACGCTGCTCTTGAATGTGATCGCTTTGAGAATAGTTAAAAAATATCGAGAAAAGTATGATTGATCGACGCAGCGAAGAATACAAAAAGCGCTCAGGTGACAGAATGGCCCGCCGCTACCGTGCGGATAGGCGCTTTCGACTTTATGGGCAGGCCGCTTTAGTTTTTGGTGCTTTGGCGCTTTGTATCTTGATGGTGTCGATTTTTTCCAGCGGCTATACCGCGTTTTTCCGCACTCAGGTAGCACTCGATGTGGAGCTTGATCCCGACGTTTTGGGAGTAGCTGCTGCAGAGCAGGAACACTTGAGTTTGGAACAGGCAGACTATTATACAGTTGTAAACAGAGCAATATACAACGCTATTCCGGGTGAGCTTGAGCGCAGCGACCGCAAGCTTGCGAAGGGGCTGATCAGCAACGGAGCGTCGGTCGAGCTTCGCGAAATGGTCCTCGAGAACCCTGCGTTAGTCGGACGTACCGTCAAAGTTAATTTCACGGCATCCTCCGACCTCGATCAGCTTCATAAAGGGAATGTTCCGCGCGATGTAGAGGAGGGTCTGCGGCGGATAAACGATAAACAGCTCGCGTGGTACGATCGTTGGGTCCAGGAGGGGCGCGTCTCATCCACGTTCAACTGGAACTTTTTTACCAGTGGAGATTCGCGTAATCCCGAGATGGCAGGGATTGGCGGGGCAATCACGGGGTCAATTTTTACGCTGCTGTGCTTCGTATTATCTTTTCCGGTTGGAGTCGCCGCCGCGGTCTATTTGGAGGAGTTTGCGCCAAAGAACAAATGGACCGATATGATTGAGGTGAACATAAACAACCTTGCCGCGGTTCCATCCATTATTTTCGGCTTACTCGGTCTGGCAATCCTCCTTAACGTTTTTAACATGCCACGTGGAACACCCGTGGTGGGTGGAATGGTGCTGGCATTGATGACATTGCCGACGATAATCATTGCCTGCCGGGCTTCGCTCAAGGCAGTGCCGCCTTCGATTCGCCAGGGCGCGTTGGCGATGGGTGCTTCGCCAATGCAGGTTACCTTGCATCATGTGCTGCCGCTGGCGCTTCCCGGAACATTGACGGGAACAATTATCGGCCTTTCGCAGGCACTTGGTGAAACGGCGCCGCTGCTGATGATTGGGATGGTTGCATTCATTGTCGATATTCCCGGCGGAGTAACAGATCCTTCCGCCGTACTGCCGGTTCAAATTTACCTATGGGCAGAAAGCGCTGAACGCGGCTTCGTGGAGAAAACTTCAGCAGCAATCATGATAATTTTGGCCTTTTTGGTGACGATGAATCTTTTCGCTATTTATCTTCGCCAGCGCTTCGAGCGCAGATGGTAGGAATGCGTTCGACTAATCGAGAATTGTGATACTAGTATGGAAAACCAAGACAAAGTAAAACAAATGAACGGATCGGGAGTTAAACCGGGCCTCGCTGCGGAACCGACAATGCGTGCTCAAGGGAAATCAGAGAAGGTGAGAGACGTAGCGCCCGCCGACCATCGAACTCCGAAAGCCAAGTCGCGTGGCGTTAACGTTTACTATGGTGCCAAGCAGGCACTGTTCTCGATTGATCTAGACATTTTTGAGAATGAAGTTACCGCATTAATTGGACCCTCCGGCTGCGGTAAGTCTACGTTTCTACGGTGTCTCAATCGCATGAACGACGTGATTGATATCTGCAGGGTTGAAGGCAAGATTGAGATTGACGGCGACGATATTTATTCTTCCGGCCTGGATGTCGTTCAACTGCGAGAACGAGTAGGAATGGTCTTTCAGAAGCCTAACCCGTTCCCCAAATCTATCTACGACAATATTGCCTATGGCCCTCGCATCCATGGATTGGCCGAAGGTAAGGCTGACATGGATGAAATTGTCGAGACTAGTCTTACAAAGGCCGGTCTTTGGAACGAGGTGAAGGAGCGGCTGCACGACCCAGGTACCGGATTGTCCGGCGGGCAGCAGCAGCGGCTGTGTATAGCCCGGGCAATTTCAGTGAGTCCTGAAGTTATTTTGATGGACGAGCCGTGTTCGGCGCTCGATCCGATAGCGACTGCCCATATCGAAGACCTGATGTTTGAGCTGAAGGAGAATTACACTATCGTAATCGTCACTCATTCCATGCAACAGGCGGCGAGGGTTTCTCAACGGACCGGATTTTTTCATCTCGGAGAGTTGGTCGAGGTCGGAAAAACCGAGCAAATTTTTCAGAATCCTGTAGATCAGCGAACTCAGGACTATATTACTGGTCGTTTCGGCTAGATTATTTTCCGACAGTCCACAGCCGTATTTTAAGAGAATTCGCTCTAACCCCCTTATATCGCCTCATAATGCCTGCAAAGTTTTCAGGCAGGGGTGATTTTCGACCTAGATCATAAAATCATAGTCATTTGTCTGTAAGGTTATTCACTGAGGCACGTCTAAACCATAAACGGCTATGAAGGTATTTGGGGGCATCGCATGTTAAATCCATCAGACTTTTTTGAACTCGAGACAGGTGAGGAATATTCAATGCGCCTGCCCGAGCATAATCTTCTGATTGCTCTGCTCAATCGTGCCCTACTCGATTATTTAGGGTCGAGCGGAGAAGAACATCGTCACGCAGCTGACTGGTTGTTTGCGGATGATGACTCAGACGACACGTTTTCTTATCGTTGGGTTTGTGAACATCTCGGACTCGAACCGGACTTTCTACTTGGTGGAGTCAGGGTAATGCGTGATGAATCTAACGGAAAAGTTAAGCGCTGGTACCTGCAGCGAGGTAAGAGCGAATCCCTGGCCGCTTAGACTGAGTTTTTTGAATTAGTCTCAGGATGGACGCTTCTTTCGTATAATGAGCGATAGCGCTTCGCGGAACCCATTTGATATCGAGAGATTCGCCATTTGAAGCGAGTTCGGTAGTCTGAGATACGAAACAGTATCTGACATCATAGTGAAGATGTTCTGCCGTCTGTTCGTGCTGGGGGATTCGGTGGATGTCTAGGTCGAAGATGTCAGGACTTTGATCGCGCAGCTCGCCGAGCCCAGTCTCTTCCCAGACTTCCCGTTTGGCGACTGATTTGAGGTCTGGGTTGCCATCCGCGTGACCTCCCGGCTGAAGCCACTTCCCAAGCTTGAGATGCCTGACTAGCGCAACTTCAGAGCTGTTCGGCGACAATACGAGAGCCGAGGCAGTGAA
>JAUIIP010000113.1 GCA_030431555.1 bacterium | reverse complement strand
CTTTTTCTTTCTTTTCGGTATTCCGTTCACCACTAATCACTAGAACGCCGTCCTCGACATTTACCTCGATTGCCTCAGAGGGCACTCCGGGCAAATCGACGTGCAGAGTCAAGCCTTCTTCGTTCTCCTCTACATCGAGCGCAGGGACCCACTCTGCGTTATTGCTTCCGTTGGCACGCGCCGAAGAAGCAGTAGACGGAACACCAAACAAGCGGTCAAAATCGTCAAACAGGAAACGTCTAGTTTGTGGTAAAAGCATGTCTTTGCCTCCAAAATACCAAGAGTCTTAAAATTCGCGCAGCTCAAAGATCCGAATTCGCCGGCCTAGCTGCCTCTACAGAAAAACGTGATCACGATCTCGGCCCCGCGCAAGTCCCTGGGGCAAAAAATTTCCTAGGCTTCAGAACGTTCATTCTAGGGACCATGCCTAGTAGCCGGGCGAGCCTAGCTTCATCCGCACTGAAGCCCAATTTCCCTCTTGCTGAGCCGGGAATTGCAGGCTAGCATTTTGGTGTTTTTAGATGGGGTCTAAGCCCCGGAGGACCGATGCGCCCAGCAACCTACATGTCCGCACCCGCAGCCTTTGCGCTGTTCGCGTTATTTCTTGGCTCAGTCTCCGGCTGTGACGGCTATGGTGAAGACTATCTCACCAAGCATATTTATTTCGGAGTGGCGCCTGACGACATTCCCTCTTCAATGTCGTCAAGCTCCTCAAGCAGCGGTTCCTCGACTGCTCCCGCAGACGATGACGGTGACAATTTGAGCAATGACGTTGAAACAACCTTCGACATGGAAACGCGCACGGCGGACACAGACTTCGACGGTTACGGCGACGGCCTAGAGTTCGCAGTCGATACCGGCGATCCTCTTAATGGCTCGCTCTCGCCCTCCCCCTTAAATCGCGTTAAGACCGTCTTGCCGGAGGACGCCGAAAACGATCCGCGAGACAGTGACCTTGACGGCTTGGGTGACGAGTTTGAAGCGAGTAATTCGCTGGACCCGAATAGTTACGACACGGATGGCGACGGCTACGGTGATGGCTTGGAATTGGTGGCGAACTCAAATCCATTTCTAAGCTCCGACCGACCGACCCGCGACGCACCGCCTGCAAGTGACGGTATCGACCGCACCGGCACTCCGCCCCAGGACAGTGATCGAGACGGTATCTCCAACGACATCGAAGAGTTTAACGGCAGCAGCGCCAACGATGACGACACTGATTCCGACGGCTTTAGCGACGGCCTGGAATTCCTGATGGGAAGCGATCCGACTACGAATCTAAGTATACCTAACTTCTTTGTTCCCGACCCCCCTGTTGAGGAAACTGTCGAGGAAACCGAAGTAGAGCCTATAACAGAGGAAACGTTATCATGACCGCACTACGCACTTTTTCCGCTGCTCTGATGCTCAGCCTAGTGCTGAGCACTAATGCGCAGGCACGAACAACTGACCAGGGCGGGCATCCCGAGAAATACAAGGGTGGCGGCGACAAAGTCCCCCCGCGCTGCGGCTTTGATGTTCCAACTGCAGCCTCCGAGCCGTTTTTTATTCGTTGGAACTGTGCAGACAACTTCGAGGACAAGACACCTCAGTCAGACATACGAACAAGCATCTGGATTAAACGCGAGTCCGACACCCGTTGGCGCAAGATCGATGACTTCTTAGGCTTGCCTGCTTCCGTCTGGGTTGACCGCTCTCTGCTCGGCATTTCTGAGCTAGATGACTTTGAAAAGGGTCTTCCTGTGAGCTTCCGCTTAATAGCCAGCGACAATGCTGGGATAACAAGCACCTCCAACATTCGTACGGTCTCTGCCGGCAGCACCGTCATTGAGGTCTGCAACCTCAGCGTCGTTACCGAAGCGACGGAATCCACTGGGAGCTCGACCGGCATCCCTGCGCTAAGCGTGCAAGTAGACAACGCCGCAATCAGCAGTATCCAGTCCAGTACAGATGCCGTCTCTTTTTCTACTTTGGACGAGGTTCAGTCCTCAGTTTGTGAGATTGATTCACTGTGCAGCAATGGTGGTTTGATTAGCTTCAACGGAACCGCCTCACTGGCCACTGACGGTGGCTCGGACGGCAGCATCCAGGTAGTTCCCGGTTTGGACTTCGTGGCGCTTCAGGGCTCATATCAGACAGACAGCTCTGGGGCTGCGACCGCGCTCAATTTGACCGGAGAAACGCTTGTGGACGGCCTCTCAGCTACTGTGACACTGAGCTGCGGTAACAACTGAGGGCACTAGGACGTTCATAAGCGGCCTAAATCTTTACTTTCCTAGTATTTTTAATATAATCCTTTCCTACGGGATTACCCGACAGGCTAGCGCCTGTCGTGCAATGGAGAGGATATGTGGTGTTAGAGAGAATCAAACAAACTGTCGATGCAGGCCTGCGCATCGAGTCTACGAGCGACAATCCTGAGAAGCTTGACGACATATTGCAATATTGCGAGGCACTTCTAGATGGCTGCTCCTTCGAAGTTTTTGAGCGAAACGGCAAAAAAAGCCTGTTAGCATTCAACACCCCCAAGCGCCCTGCCAAATTCCGGTTGATCCTTAACGGACACCTCGACGTTGTTCCCGCCAAACCTGAACAGTTTACGCCGAAATATGACGGGACCCGACTGTACGCCCGCGGCGCATATGACATGAAGTGTGCAACCCTTGTTCAACTCCTGGCCTTCGTGGATCTGGCTGCCAAGGTCGATTATCCGCTCGGGCTACAGCTCGTTTGCGACGAAGAAATAGGAGGTTACGACGGCACCAAATATCAACTCGAACAGGGAATTTGCACTGAGTTCGCGATAGCCGGAGAGCCGACGGACTTCGGAGTAAATAGCGTCGCAAAAGGTCTGATTCAAGCGGACATCGACTTCTTTGGAACTACCGCGCACGCAGCTTATCCTTGGCAGGGAAAGAACGCGGTCTGGTCGGCTTACAGTTTTCTTGAGAAATTGGCCAAGCGCTATCCGGAGCCCAATGAGGAGCAATGGCAGACAACGGTCAATCTGGCCAATATTGCTTCAACGCAGCAGCCCTATAACAAGGTCGCAGATAAATGCTCTTTGGCGATAGATGTGCGCTTTGTGCCTGAAGAGCGAGACAGCATTCTTGATACCCTTCAGTCATTTTTGCCTAAAGGCGCCGACTTCAAGTTGAAATGGTTCGAACCACCGCATTTCGCTGACGCTGATGGAACGTTCGTCAAGCTGCTAAGGAAAACTACGGCTGACGTAATCGGTGAAAAGCCTGAGATAATTAAAAAGCACGCCGCTTCCGATCTGAGACACTTTAGCGAGCTCGGGATGCAGGGTGTGACTTTCGGACCTCGAGGAGCTGGGCAGCATACTGACGACGAATGGGTCGATCTGCCAAGCTTGGAGCAGTTCTATAACGTGCTCAGTAAGTTCATCCTTCGACTGGATGCGCAGACTGAATCGGGCTCAACTTCCCGCTCAGCAGAACCAAGCCGAGCATGCTAAGCCCGACCGCCCAGAGCTGAGCCTGCGTAAGCCCTGCGCCAACGACCGGTTCAATTCTTACGAACTCGACTAAGAACCGAGAAACGGAGCTGAGAATTAAATACAGCCCCATTAACTGCCCGGCGGCTGAGAAGGTTCGACGCCTAAGCAGCGCCGACAGAATAAACGCTGTCAGCAGAGCCGCTAGAGTTTCATAAACAGGGGTCGGATGCACCGTCAGTCCAGGAGGAGTAGGCACTACTCCGTGAAGGTAGCTAATCGCCCATGGAAGAGTGGAGGCAACTCCGTAGTCGCCGTCTCCTGAAAGTTGGCAGCCAATTCGACCGACTGCGTATCCGATCGCCAAAGTGGGCGCAACAAGGTCGCTGTACTGCCAAGCGGAAGCCCCGCCGCGCCGAATAAGGTAAATAACCGCCAGAGTCCCGCCGAGTAGCCCACCATAGAACACGAAACCGGCGCCACCGAAGATTGCTCCTAGCGGGTCATTCAGAAGCTGCGTGGGAAAACTTAGAACGAAGGCCAAGCGCGCGCCGACGACACCTCCTACCCCGGCCCAGAATACAATATTCTCTGCTTGCTCCCAATCCTTCCCGGCCCATTTGAGGTCGAGCACAAGCCTGCGCCAGCCGGCAATCAATGCCAGCACTAGCATTAAGCCGAAGGAATTAATTGGCAGTGGTCCGAGCTGAATAATAACCGGAATCACGAAGCAGGCTCCTGTAGGAGCCCTCGAACAAGCTCGACATAGCGCTTATCGTCCCACGGTCGGTCGCTTAGTATTCTGACTGACACCTCGGAACTCAGCGGGTCTTTCACGGCCATTAGTTTACCGTGCTTGTCCACGAAAATGCTTTCCGGAAACCCTTCGACCTTATACTTCGGTATCGACTTCATCGTGGGATCGTGTAGAACCTCAAGCTTCAGTTTGGACTGCTCTACAAATGCATCGACCAGCTCCTTCTCTGCATCGACCGCTATTGTGACAACCTCGAAATCGTCTCGAGAAAACTGCTCCTGAAGTTTTTCAAGAGCCGGCATTTCATAGATGCAAGGTGAGCACCAGGTAGCCCAAAAATTGAGCAGCACAAGCTTGCCTGAATAGTCGCTAAGCTTGCGCTTTGTTCCGCTAAGCGTCTTTAATTCAAAATCAAACGCTTTCTCGCCGTCGCGTAGATCCTGCTGTGCTCGCGGCAGGCCGCTTAATGCCCCGCTCCCACCGTCCGAAGAGCGCCGACAGCCTACGCTAAGGCAGCTGAGCAAAACGCAGATTATTATTGCGGGTCTTAGCATGGTTTGATCCAATGAAAGCAGCCAGAGAGCCTGGAACTATAGATGGCTGCTCTGGACTGTGCAACGCTAAGCTGTAAGTGGACAGCGAACTGTATTTTTCCTATATGCTCCTTCGATGAAAAGTCGAATAGTTACAGCTTCTATCTATTTAGCGCGAGCCTTGATTCCGCTTTTGCGGCTGCTGCCGCCTACACTCGCCGTCAAGCTCTCAGGCGCTGTAGCTCGCGTTCTAGCAAGGTTTTTTCCTCGTGAACAGAGAATCGCCGCAGCACAGCTCGAGTTTGCTCTTGGAGGCACTGCTGCTTCTCGCTCAGAAATTTTTAAAGGCTGTTTTGAGCACCTTGGCGTGACCTTCGCCGAATTGATCAACAGCGATAAACTGCTTCCCTCGCGCATTGGGAACGTCAGCGGCATCCACTACCAGAGCACTGAGTATTTGAGCTGCCCCAAGGCTGCCAATGACCCTGTGCTGCGAAATTGCAGAGACGGAAATGCCGGCATGGTATTGGCTTCCCACTTCGGCAATTTCGAGCTGCAAGCCGCGTATTATGCGCACTGCGGCCTTCCTCTTTATGTGATCGGGCGCAAACCAAACTATCCGGCTCTCGCTGAGCTTGTTGATCAGATTCGCCGCAAGCATCTACTGACTACGATTTGGAGAGAAGACTCATCTTCTGCTCGAAAGTTGATCAAAGCATTGAAAACCGGCTCTACGATTGCCGCCCTGATCGACCAAGATATCCACTTGGAGAACGGCTATGCTCCATTCTTCGGATTGGACGCCGCTTCACCAATTGCCCCAATCAGACTGGCCGTCAAACAGCGGGTTCCGATTATTTTCAGCTCTATCGAACGCGTTTCGCCGCTTAAACACGAAATGGTCAGCAGCATGATTCACTATGACGAAACTGCGTCAGTAGAAGACGCTGTTCAGCAAGTCCTGCGAGGTTATAATGCCGAGCTAGAGGCGTTGATCCGGCGCCACCCAGAACACTGGCCTTGGTGGCATCGTCGTTGGCGCAGGCGGCCCGGTATCGACTACTCGAAAAGTCCCGAACTTCTGCGCTCTACGGAAGAATATGTATCTTGGATTAAACAGCTTGACTCTCAGTCCGCAGCGAATGAAGCACGCGCTTAGCGTAACGGCGGTGCTGATCCTTCTGTTCTCTCAGGTGGCCTGTTCCATCTCAGCGGGCACTTTCTCAATTGCCGCCGCCGGCTCTCACCGGCGCACGGCCGAAAAGCTAAAAATGGAAGGTAAACTCGACGAGGCTATTGACGAATACGAGAAGCATATCGCCGAACGCGGTTCCGCATCCAGCAAGTTCCCCGGAGAGAATCCCTCCTTCTACTACATAATGATTGGCGACTTGCACCTTAGGCAAGACCGGCCTGAGCTGGCGCTGGATGCCTACCTAAAGGCCCATGATGACGGAGTAATGCAGGAGTTTATTGTCGATCGTATTAGGCAAGTCAGCGGCTACTACGAACAGCGTGAGCAATTGCAAGCGGCAATTGAGCTGTTAAGCAAGTACAGAGACCTAGACCCGCTGCTTTTTGACTGGGATATCGATCGTCTGCACAAGAAGAGCGTTAGCCAAGAAGTCAAAGAGGATAGCTTCTCGATCGACGATATATCGCTGCCCGAACCTAGGTAAACGACTCAGACAGAGACTTAATTGACCTATTTTCACTAAATCCACCCGATCAGCGGGAAGCGTTACTTGTGTGTTATCGCACACTTAGACGAACTTGGTAGATTCTCTTAGCAAATTTTACGGATATTACTGATTAGGGATCAAGAGTTTCTATTATTACTAATTTCATCGGATATCGCTAGGATAGTTAATGAAGGCAGCAATCTGAACCAAATTGCTCTGAGGCCGCTAAAAGGTTTTACGCAGTAACTAAAGTGAGGTGTAGGTTATGAATAAGTGCGAGAATCCAGTTCTTCTTACAGTTCGTGAAGTATCCCAACTACTTCGAGTTCAACGGCCGAAGGTCTACGAACTGATTAAAGACGGTGCAATTGACGGGTTTAAAGTAGGGGCAGACTGGCGCATACGCCGTGATTCAGTTGAGGCTTTAATTGGGCCTCTACCGCATGACTTCTTCGAGAAGGGCGGCAAAGGCGACAGCGACTGGAGCGATGAGGAGCAGGTCGGAGCGACAGTAATGTTCGAGTAGTCAGCCCGACTTACACAGATCGTCCGCTTAGCATCTAAGCGGTTATATGACGGGGGTGCAGGTACGCAGTGGTAAGGAAACTTACCACTGTTTTTTTTGTGCTGAACCCTGGCGCGACCTTGAATAAGCTGCCCAATCTACCTAGACTTCAGCTTCTTTCTTCTAAAAACACTAGGCTGCCTATGAAGCTCCCACTTTACCAAATCGACTCGTTCACGTCCGAGCTATTTTGCGGCAATCCTGCTGCAGTCTGTCCACTGCCGTCCTGGCTTCCCGACGCAAAGCTTCAGCAGATAGCAGCCGAAAATAATTTGTCTGAAACAGCATTCTTCGTTCCAGAAGAGAGCCCTATGACCCTTAGGTGGTTCACGCCCAAGGCAGAGGTCGATCTTTGCGGGCACGCGACCTTGGCGGCTGCTTACGTTTACTTCAACTTTCTCTATCCGACTAAAGCAGACGTGCTTTTTAATTCGGCAAGCGGCGAGCTGACTGTTCGAAACAACGGCGAGCTCCTTACTCTCGATTTTCCCAGCCAGCCGGCCGTTCCGTGGTCGCCCGACATGGATCTCGCTTGCGCGCTTGGTGCCGAGCCGCTGGAGGTTCTTCGCACCGAGGCGTATTCTTTGATGCGATTCGAAAACGAGGCAGAGGTGCGCAGCCTACAGCCGGACTTCTCCTTGCTCGCCAACCTCGACAACATCGGCTGCATCGTTACAGCTCCAGGCGATAGCTGCGATTTCGTCTCACGCTTCTTCGCGCCTCGCGTTGGAATTGACGAAGATCCGGTTACCGGCTCAGCCCATTGCACATTGGTTCCGTATTGGGAGGCTCAACTCGGCAAAAGCAAGCTTTTCGCCCGCCAAGTTTCTGCTCGCGGGGGTGAGCTATATTGCGAAAGCCATGGTGAGCGAGTGCTTATCAGCGGCAGCGCTGTTCTCTACCTTGAGGGCAGCCTGACAATCTAGCAAAGCCGCTTCGTTCTTTCCTCCAGCTCCTCTCAGCGCTATTCTGGTCGCCGATGGAAAGAAAGCTTCACGAGCAGGACCCGCTGGGTACCCGTATAGACGCCCTTCGGGCGCGAGCAGCGTCCCTGATCGCTTGGGTGCAGGCCCATTTGACACGCAGCTACTACGAAGCACAAATTCAGCTCAAGCGCAGGCAGTGGCCATGGCACCTTCGCGTTCCAAATGTTCCCTTCCTTAAGAACCGTCAGAATAGATTTTTTGATGCTATGTTCGGAATGCTTGCCGAAGTAGCCGGGGCAGACGGCTCAATTAACTCCGACGAGCGCGAGGCAGTTCAGAATTTCGCCACTGACAATTTAAGACTAAGCGCGCTTCAAGTAATTACAGCGCTGAAGTTTTTTCGTGAAACTCGGGAAAGTTCGCGCTCGTTCGATTCTCGAGCAAATGATTTAGCGGATATGTTTAGGCTGCGGCCTGAGCTTCGACGCAACGTCATCGACGCGATGATTGACATGGCTTACTCAGACAGCACGATGAATGTGCACGAAGATCGTATTATCAGACGCGCAGTATCGATCTTGAGGCTCTCAGCGAAGGACTACGAAGAGTTGAAGGAAGAACATGCTGCCGAAGAGGCGCTAAGAAACAAGCTATTCGACGTTGAGGACCGAATTGGAGCTGAAGGACCAGGCCGCCAATCCAACCGTAAGGCTCGTGCCAACGCCGCTGAGGAGCTTCTATTCAGCTCAGGACCATATGATGTCCTTGGATGCAGTCCCAGCGACACTAGCACTCAGATCAAACGGAGATATCGCAAACTTGTCCTCCAGTATCACCCCGATCGAATGGCGGCGCAGGGTTTACCCGAAGAGTTTCGTGAGACCGCAAAAAAGAAATTTCAGGAAATCCAAGAGGCATACGAAGCTATTGAAATGGAGCGGGGCTTCACTTAAGTCCTCTCGCTGAGCAAGTTGGCGATTGCCGCGAACTCCTCGATACTCAAAGTCTCCGGTCTCCGCTTGGCATCGATTCCTATCGAAGTCAGAAGCTCGGAAGCCTCAGCACTGCCATCGACACCCTGTATCCGCGCAATACTGTTTGAGAGCATTTTGCGCCGCATGGAAAATGCAGTCCTTACAATCTCCCGAAACATGTCACCGCTGCGGACCTCCGCTCTCGGCTCAAGCCGCATTTCCAGCTTTATTAGACGCGAATCAACGCCGGCCGGCGGATGAAACTGCTTTCCGTCCACCACAAAGCCCAGCGTTGGCTTAGTATACTGACCGCAAAACACACTTAGGGCGCCGTAACGCTTCGATCCCGGCTCTGCGGCTGCACGCTCGGCAAACTCTTTTTGCAGCAACAGCGTTGCGGTCCCGATAAAGCTGCGCTGCTCAATCGCCCAGGCGATGATGTCAGATGAAATCGAGTACGGAGCATTAGAGACGATATCTACTTTGCCCAAAGTCCGGGCCTTAATCAGGTCTCCAAGCTGAACCTTACGCACGTCATCAGAAACTATGTCCTCTGCGGCTATACCCGGAATGTTATTTTCAAGGTCACCGGCAAGCTTCTCATCAACCTCGATCACTATCAGCCGACCAGCCCTCTCAATCAGCTTGCGGCTTAACATTCCTAAGCCGGGACCAATTTCAACTACTACGCTCGAGTCGCTAATTCCGCTAAAGTCCACGATTCTTTCAGCAGTAGATTCCTGGTGCAGAAAGTTTTGTCCTCGCAGCTTACTTGGGCGCAGTTCGAGTTCAGCAAGCTGATCTTTAACTCTTGGTCCCTTAGGAGTTTTCATTGATCGCTTCTCCCAACGACCAGCGCGGAAAAGCGCTCAGGTCAAAAGGTGCATACGGTCCAAGGCGAAACTGAGTATTTGATTTTGACCAATTATCGTAAACTTCAGGCTCTCGCTGGTAGGCCGCAAGTCCGGCGGCTCCGACCATCGCCGCGTTATCGGTACACCATTTCGGCTTGGGGGCGCAGAATCTTAATCCTCTGCTTTCCGCGCAGTCCTGTACACGCTGCCTAATTCGCCGATTAGCGGCGACACCTCCGGTAAGAAGAATTGAGCGAACGCCATGCTGAGCCAAAGCATCTTCGATCTTTTTCAACAGTGCGTCGGTTACTCCTTCCTGAACAGCCGCAGCAATCTCTCCTCGCTTACCACCCGTTAAGCTCCCAACTTCCTGCACTGTCCGCAAGACCGCAGTCTTAAAACCACTAAAACTAAACGCACTGCTGTCGTCGGGCATGCCGATTGGAAAACTAAAACCGCACGGGCGTTCACCCCATTCATCCGCTGCCGCAGCCAAAGCAGGCCCTCCCGGATAAGGAAAGCCCAGCAGCGACGCTACTTTATCAAACGCCTCACCCGCTGCGTCGTCCCGCGTGCTCGCAATCGTCTGAAACTCTGCTTCAGAGCTCCAAAGAACCAAAGATGTATGTCCGCCCGAAACTAACAGCGCGAGGCAGGGAAACAACGGCTGCAAACTTCGCTCCATCAGAAAAGACGCGAACAAATGCGCTTCCAAGTGATTAACGGGGATTAATGCCGCTCCGCTTGCAAAAGCCAAACCTTTTGCATAACCCAGGCCCACAAGCAGGCAGCCATTTAGGCCGGGGCCCCGAGTAGCAGCAACGACGGCTACATCATCCATGCTGCAGTGCGCTAAGCCTAGTGCCTGCTCGATAACAAGCGGCAAATTTCGGATGTGCTCCCTCGATGCGAGCTCAGGCACAACTCCTCCGTAGGGCTCGTGCGCCTTGA
>JAUIIP010000112.1 GCA_030431555.1 bacterium | reverse complement strand
GTGATCACGGTAAGCTCGTAGCTGAACGGCTCCTCATACTCGAGTAATTTTAGAACGGTTCTCGGATCGATCGCGAAAAACGGCGCTAGGTTTGCTTCGTGATTGACATCGAATACCACCAATTCGCTGCCGTTGCTGGGGAGATGAGCATATAGGTCGGTTACAATTTTCCTGCCGACGATCGTAGCGTCTACCGCGGACTGAAAGGTTATTGCAGGAGGCATTTGAGCCATTTTCCCCAAGTCTTCTACACGGCGAAGGTTATTTTGAATAGCCTGTGACAGCAGCCAACTCTGTGCACCGGCATTCTTAGTAAACGAATTGTACTTATAGGGATCGTACTCAAGCTCTAACGAAAGCCATTTGTCTTTCTCGAAAACCGGATGCCAGGTAAAGAGCTTATGCCAGTTAGAGGCTCGAGCAAACGGAGTAATTCCGACTGCCGGGGAGAATAAGAAAAGTTTGTCTGGCAGCGGATTGGTCTCTCCAAGGAGTGCGTCGGTAGCGTAGCGAAGCGCCAGCGCTCCGCCGTTGGAGTAGCCGCCGATGTAAAACGGTTCATCTGCGCTAAGTCTGGACTTAACATGTTTGGCGCCGATTTTTACCGCGGCGCTCCAATCCTGCCACCTAACGTCGAGCAGCCCCGCCGGGACGGTTCCGTGGCCGGGCATCCGCATATTTAGAACGTAGTAGCCGTGTCTAAAGAATATCTCACCGATTCTTTTTGTGCTGTAAGGGGAATCGGAGAGTCCGTGAATTAAAAGAATTCCGCCGCGAATATTCTTCGGAACCAACTCGGTCGTGCGATTCCAGTTAACATCGAACTCGAGAGGGTTCATCGAACTGTTTTTCACGTAGCGAAAATACTTCGAGTAGCGTCCGCCGCTGCCATCCACCAAGTATCGGGGCAGTTCGCTAAACACCTTATCTTCAAATTCCAAGTACTCGGCGAGCGACATATCCGGACGAAAGTCAGCTTCGCTAAACTCAGATATCGGATAAGAAGCCTGCCAGGGGTCCAGCGGCTTTTTGAATGTCGAGAGCACAGCGCTAGCCAAAAGCAGAATGAAGACTAACGCAACACTCCAAAAAGCCAGTCGGCGCGCGAATTTCAATATCCAACTCAAGCAGCGCTGGCCGAGCCCGCGATGCCGCGCTTCTAATTCGATGCGGTTAGCTGGGATGACTTCCTGTCTTTGAGCTTTGGCCATAAAATACTTATTAGAAAAAATCCGGCATTAGAGGTGCGCTCAAATGTTATACTCTAAGCCGCTTAATGTCAGCTAAGGGAGGTCGTCAATGGCTATTACTCCGTTTCACGTTGCGGTTCAGGTGCGAGATATAAATGAGGCAAGACGTTTCTACTCCGAAGTCCTGGGTTGTAGGGAAGGAAGAAGTTCGGATAGTTGGGTGGATTTTGACTTATTTGGCCACCAGTTTGTCTGCCATTTAAACCCTGCAATCGGCATTGATGGTTCGATTGATTCGCATGTGAATCCCGTCGATGGACACGGAGTTCCGGTTCCACACTACGGTGTTGTGCTTGGGATGGATGATTGGAGCGCACTTGCCGACAAGCTGCGAGGTATGAAAATCGAGTTTGTTATAGAGCCCTATATTAGATTCAAGGGCGAACCGGGGGAGCAGGCTACGATGTTTTTCAAAGACCCTTCCGGCAATGCGCTTGAGTTCAAGGCCTTTCGAAATCTGTCGCAGCTTTTCGCAGTTTAGCGCAGTAAATCTGTGGCAAATTATGCTTGCTGTTCACTTGGGCAGTATCCTTAGTTTTTACCGGGAGTTGGGGTTTGTGATGACCGCTGAGAGTTATCAGCTATTTAGCGGCGATGAAACAATCGGCAAGTAAAGGCGAATTCGATGTCTGAAACTAGTGCAAACTGCTCCCCAAGCGGTGTAATCAGTTTGTAAGTATAATTTTTGCCGTGCTTGCCGAAGACGTGCAAAGCAAGTCGGCCGGATAGAAGGTGAATAGGTATATGTCTGAAGATAAAAAGCAGCAACTACTGAATAAACTCGCTTCTTGCTCTCTACTGATTGGTGGAGTGGCGATTGGTATGCCGGCAAATGCCGATGCAGCAGCAGTGGACGGCTATCGTGCACTGGGCAGCGGTGCACAGGTTAGAGCTGAGCTCCTCGGTGTGAATACTTTGGCTCCTTCACGTGAGCTGAAAGGCGAAGAGGGGAAATGCGGTGAAGGTAAGTGCGGCGAGGCAAGCTGCGGAGATGACAAGGACGGCGACGAAGGAAGCTGCGGCGACGGCCACGAGTAAAGCTGATTTGTTTCAGAGCGGGCTGCCCTCAGGCAGCCCGCTTCCAATGTAGGTAAATAGTATGCTTGCTGGAATAGGTCTTGGCTTTAGAAGAGACCTCGCAGATGCACTCATTAATTGGCAGGGTCCACAACCGGCTTTTGTTGAACTGGCGCCTGAAAACTGGATGCAAATCGGCGGGTTCTGGAAGCGAAAGCTGCTCAGCGCCGCTGAGAAATATCCGTTAACTGCGCACGGACTTTCGCTTTCGTTAGGTAGCCCCGAGCCTCTCGATCGAGAGTTTTTGAAAAATCTGAAGCAGTTTTTCGCCGAAGTTCCGGTTCAGATTTATACAGAGCATTTAAGTTACGCGAAGTGCGGCAACGCCCATCTCTACGATTTACTTCCCATTCCATTCCGTGAAGATGCAGTTCGTCACGCAGCCTCTAGAATAAAGGAAGTTCAGGATTTTCTTGGTCGAAAAATCGCCGTTGAGAACGTATCCTACTATACGCCGGTGGCTCCGGAGATGGAGGAGCATGAGTTTATATCTGCCGTAGTTGAAGAAGCAGATTGCCTCCTACTGCTTGATGTTAACAACGTCTTTGTGAATGCGTTCAACCACAAGTACGACGCGAAGGATTTTATCAAAAAGCTGCCGCTCGACAGGGTCGCCTACATCCATATGGCAGGGCACGATCAAGTGTCAGAAGATTTAATTATCGATACTCACGGTGCGCCGGTCATCGATCCTGTTTACGAGTTATTCGAGTGGACTGCGCAGCTAATCAAGCCTGTGCCTGTGCTCTTAGAGCGTGACTTCAATATCCCTGAGATAGATGAATTAATGACTGAGCTGCAGCGCTTAAATGAAATAGCCTCCAGGCATTGGAACTTGCAAGATGCCGCTTAAGGAAGAAACAAGCCAAATTCAGTACCGTCTGGCGGACTTCTGCCGGGACAACAGATTTCGTGAAATCCCCGGGGCAAACGAGGAGCGTGCCAAGCATTATCGCCGCTTAGTCTTTAACGGGGTCAAGACAGCGCTTAGCAACGCTTACCCAATCGCGAAAGAGACTCTCGGAAAGGAGCGCTGGGACGCACTCACAACGGATTTTTTCGCGCGCCACCCCTCGTCGTCGCCGCAGCTTTGGAAGATGCCGCGTGAACTTTACGAGTTTGTTGTCAGTTCACGATACGATGAAATGATTGGTCTGCCATATCTTAAAGATTTACTTTTGTTCGAATGGGTGGAAATAGAAATCTTTCTCAAAGAGGATTCAGCTATTCCTCCGTTTAAGGCGCCGACCGATATTTTGAATGAAAATTTGGTGCTCAATCCGGATTACCAAATTCTTCAGTTGAGCTATCCTGTCTTCAAGTTTCGGGGCGCTGATCTCGTAAACAAAAAGGGCTCATATTATCTGTTGGTTTACCGGCATGCTTCGACGCAGAAGGTGTGGTTTTCCGAGCTTTCTGCGTTCGCTGTGGCAGTGGTGGAGCTGCTGAAAGATGAACCGCTGACCGGTGCGGAGGCGGCCGAGGCGGCGCTGATGTTCATCGGATCAGATGATGAGCAGGGTGCCGAGGCCTCCCTTCAGCGTTTGCTCGACGACGGAGTAATTCTAGGCGCTTTAGACGAGTAACTTCTGCTCAGTCTGATTCGTCTAGAGAGACACGAATCGCAGCCAGGATATGGTCCACGAAACGGCCATTAGCAAATACATTCCCGCCTCGATTAGTCTATCGCTTGGCAGCGGGTCGATAAACCTGGCTAGCAGACTTTTTACGAAGCTGACTTCTTCTTCCTGAGGATAGAATCCGTTTCCTAAGAGCGCGTGCTCTAAATTGGAAAGCAAGCACATGTCTTTGTTTAGTTTCCATTGAACAATCATCAATGGAATGAAAATGATATGCACTGCCCACAATTCGGGGAGAGGAAGGGCCCATGCGAAGAGCACAAACAATACTATTGCATGGTGCAGCAGGCGTATCGTTCTTATCGTCAACTGCCTCATCAAGCCGCAGCTCCGTAGTCAGAGAAGGATAAAGTCATTATATTGTTCTATCCCAATTTGCGCGAGTTTTGCCAATCGTCGTCTATTTAAACCCCAGGAGTTGATCGGGAAGCCAAAGTGCCGTCTGAGGGAAGGCCATAACAATCGCCAGAGTTAACAGCTGCAAGAATATGAAAGGGATTACGCCTCTAAACATGTCTTTTAGTTCAACCTCAGGCGGGCTAATCCCTCTTAGATAGAAAATAGCAGGAGCCATCGGCGGCGTAAGATAGCTGGTCTGGATAATGAGCAAAAACAACATGCAGAACCAAACCGGCTCAAATCCAGCGGCTTTAATAATAGGAGTAAAAATGGGAATAAAGAGCAGGACTATAGATATCCAGTCCAGAAACAGGCCAGCCGCAAAACTAACTCCGAGCACGAGCATTAGTGCTCCGTAATCGGAAAGTGCGAGTGCCTCAATCATCCATTCGGTCAGCGACAGACCTCCGGCTGCGATAAAAACGCCGGTGAACATGTTGCCTGCAAGGAGAATCAACATGATCATGCACGTGATTTTTATTGTTTTAATGACAGCCGCGTGAAGAATCTCCCATGTGAACGAGCGGTAAAATATAGTAAGTAGAATTGCTCCAAAAGCGCCAAGCGCAGCGGCTTCGGTGGGAGCAGCCAGTCCGCCCACCAGCGAGCCAAGCACAGCCATAATCATGAATATCGGTGGGATGAGAGCGCCGGCGGTGATTCGCAGTTTTTCGGCGAGGCTCACGTCATCTACGCCGCCTTCGGTCGGTCCGGCCGAAGGATCCAAACGACATCGCAGATAAATATAGACAAGATACAAAGCTGCGAGAATTAGCCCCGGGAATACCATTGCGACAAACAGATCAGCGATCGAAACGTTGGCGGTCGGACCTAAAATAACGACTACAATGCTCGGAGGTATGATCGTTCCCAATGAACCTCCCGCGCAGATCGTGCCGGAAACTAGACTCTTGCTGTAACCGTGCTTGAGCATGACCGGCATCGCCAGAAGTCCAACTACTACCTCGGTCGCTCCGATCACACCGGTGGAAGCGGCGAAAATTGCACACATTACGATTGTACTGAGCGCAAGGCCGCCCGGCAGGCGTTTTGTCCATATATGCATAGCCTCAAACAACTGCTCGGCAATTCCTGAACGCTCCAGCATTGATCCCATAAATACGAATAGTGGAACGGCAGCGAGAACGAAGTCGGAGGCGACGGAATCGACCTTTCCTATGAGCTGATAGGCGGCGGCATCGCCAAACGTAAACCAGCCAAACACGAGGGCTATGCCCATCATGGCAAACGCAACAGGCACGCCGAGTAGCAGTAAGGCTATCAACGCAGGAAACATATAGAGCGGAGTGAAATCCATTAGCGGTCCGCATCCTGCTTTTCTATGAGCATTAGCAAGCAGTCAGCCGCACTGCCGAGACTCTGAATGAACATCAGCAGAAAACCGGAAAAGAATACGAAGCGAAAAGGCCAAACCACGGGGTTCCAGGCTGATGTCCCGACACGCTCGCCGCGAGCGTATGCCTCAATCGCATAGTCCCAAAGTCCGTAGCTCAAGATGAAGCAAACAGGAAGGATAATCAGAACACTTGAGGCTAAATTAACAGCAGCCTTGCCGTATTTGCTAAACTGCGAATAGAAAATATCAATCCGCACATGCTCATCTTCGAGCAGCGTAAATGCGGATCCAATTAGGAAGTGCGCCCCGGTCAGCATGTAGCCGACGTCATAAGACCAGATTGTCGGCGCGGATAAGACGTATCTCGAAAATACTTCGAAGCACGTAGCGAATATCAAAGGTATTATCAGCCAGGCAGCAACTGCTCCGCTGGTGCGTGAACAGGCAAAGCAAACGTCGCGAAGGCGTTTAACTGCGACCGTCAAGGGGTTTGCCCGCCCTTTACATTGCGGTATTTGCCGGCGTTCTTCCACAGCTCCTCAAAGCGCAGTTGACTTTCAAAGACTTCCTTGAATCGCGGATTCTTCTCTGCCTGCTTTTCGGCCCATTCGATGCCTAATTGCTTGGCGCGTATTTGTACATCTTCGCCCAGCTCCACAATTTCATTGCCTTCGCCTTCAAAAAACTTATACGCCTTTGCGTCCTCCTGACCGACACGAGTCCAACTTTCGAATGTCGCAAGCTTTGCTGCTAGTTCGATTAGTTTTTGATCGTGCTCGGAAAGCGACTGCCAGGCCTTTTCGTTTATCAGAAGTTCGAAGGGTGCGGTGGGCTGATGCACGCCTGGAATAATGATGTATTTAGCTACCCTATGAAAACCGGGCAGTATATTCTCGTAGAGAGTTCCCCATTCGGTAGCGTCAATGACCTTGCGCTCAAGCATCGGATAAACGTCGCCCCCTGCTGAGGTCAGCGGGGATGCACCGAGTTGCTCAGAGATTTCAAGCCAGGCACCAGCGGTGCGGATCTTTAAGCCCTTTAGGTCTGCCAGGCTTCGAACCGGTTTGTGCGAGTGTAGGAAAGCTTCGGCTGTACGGATGTAGAGCGGCATTCCAATAAGTCCGAACTTCTCTTTTCTCCACTTTCTCCAAAGGTCGACTCCTGAATCTTCATAAAGCCAGTGAAGCATCCTTTCGCTGTCGAAACTTCCCGCATAGCCGCCAAACAGAACAGCGGTCTTATCTTTGCCCCAGTCATAGCCGACCCAGGTATGTCCCATTTCGGCGACACCGCTCGCAACTGTATCCGATACGTTTAAGGCTTTGCCGAGTACCCCGGCGTGGAACAGCTGAATTTCGAATTTGCCGTTGCTAAGGAACTTGAGGTGGTCGGCGAATGCTTTAGGACCGTGATCGTAGATTGGCCCGCCGGACCAGCTAGTGGCCATTTTCCACTTGTAGTCTGCTGCCTGAGCTGATGACGGAACTAGGACTAGCAATAGAGCCAGAAGCAGCGGAGCGCGAGTAAGCATTTTTACCTCCAAATAAACTACTAATTGCGTCGGTAGTATATGCCGATTGCTAATATTGTCAACAATATCTGATGACAACTATAATATCCTCGGTGATAGCCCGTAAAATTAAGCATTTCAGGTATTTACTATATGCCTTCGAAGATTAAACACAAACTGACCGAGCTCGGATTGGGTAAGAACGAGGCCGCGGTATACCTGGAGCTGCTCCAACTCGAACTGACAACTGTAGGACCGATCGTCAAGCGAACTAAGCTGCACCGACAGTTGGTGTATGAAGCTTTGGAAGGCTTGATTGAGCGAGGGTTGGCGACCCGCGTAAGTAAGAACAGACGCAAACACTACCAAGCGAGTTCACCTGAGAAGCTGCGCAGCATGCTCGAACAGCGGCGGCTGCTAACAGAGTCTGTTCTTCCTGAGTTGCTGAATTTGCAGAAGCTGGGTGAGGACAGGGTAGAGGTAAATACTCTGTACGGCAGCAGTGCGATATTTCAGAATCTGCAGGCCGTTGCAGAGTCTGCAGCGCGCACCGATAAAGTGATTCGAATTATCGGTGGAGCTCCGGCAGAGGATTTCTACCAGGCACTGGGATCAGACTACGAGGCATATACCAAGCTGCTGGAAAAGATGAAGCTTAAAAAGCTGTTACTCGCGCCAGATGCGGGGTCAAAGGCGTTCAAAAAGCATTTTGTCTCGGAAAAGCGCACAACTTTGCGCACTATGAAATCAGGTTTGTCTGCACCGACTTACACCCGCATAACCAAGGAAATGACAACAATAGAGATCTACTCGAATGATTTGTTGGTGGTCCAAATAATCAACAAGGCAATCGCCGTCAGTTACTTGGAGCACTTTGAGCTGCTTTGGGCCGCTGCTGACGCCTAAAGATGCGTTTTGGCCTTCTACGAACTGCACATCCCTTTTTGAAAAATGGCCTATTCTAGTGTAGAAACTTCGATCATCCGACCAGTTCATTTCAAATTCGCATGAGTAGTGCCGAGCGCTGATTGCTCGGAAGACCTATTCATGCCGCGCGGCGCAGGGCCCCGCGCGGCGTGAGTACAACTCTAATGGCACCCGGGATCGTTTCCTGGGAATTTTCAACGAAAGTCGGAGCGAACCATGAACTTCGATTTCGACCCGCTCTCTCTCTTCAAGAGAGACGAGCAGCGTGACGGCGATGCGGCTCGACTAAGGCTGCTCGTCGATCCGGTGACCGGTTTGTGGAACAATGCATACCGGCACTTTCTGGTTATTACTGCACAGCAGTGGGCTGCTCAGACAGGCAAGCCGGTCTACTACGTGGAGGCTGACCTGTCGAACCTCGGCGGCGTCAACGATCATCTCGGCAGCAACACGCTGGCCAATCGGCTGTACTTGGGGCCTGTCGCACGCATGTGGCAAGTTCGACTCCAAGTAATTGCAAGTGCGTCTTCGGACGGCTGGAGCCTCGCATTCCGCCACGGTGGAGACGAGATTTCTGGCATCGTCGGAGGAGTGGTCGAAGAAGCGAGCACTCCTCAGAAAGGCCATCCTATCACTGGACCGCTCGATGCTCTGCACCGCGACGTAGCGTCATACGGCAGGATGGTTGGTCTCGAAAAGGCTCCCCATCCTAAGGGAGGCCTTGCAGGGATCGGCCTCTACTACGGGATCACGAGAGTCATGCCCGGTGAGGATCCGGATGAGGCTTTTCGTCGCGCCGATGCTCGAGTGACCGAGTACAAGCGAGGCTTTCGTCAACCCAGCTGAGTGCACGGCGGCATCACCCGATGCTGCCTCTCAGGTTCGTCTTGAAGGTGGAGTTGTCTCACACCTTATTTTGAATATATCGAAGAGATTTGCCGGACGAGCGGTACAGGTTACTTTTTTAACGAAAAAATTACGTCTTCACCGCTTTCATCTGTGGCGACCTTTCCTGATTCAATCAGTTCTTTAAGTGCGTCGAGAACTTCTAACTGAGTTCCGCGTACTGGTCGGCGTTCTTCTTCCTCATGCACCACGAGGAGATTGTTCAGATATAGTCCTTCTTCAGCCTCGGGATGGGCCAAAGCGGTCAAAATATCGTTCTTAATTTCTTCTTTATCAGTCGCCATGGGCGGGATTATAGCAGGATTGGCCGAGAAGTCGATTGTTCTATTTTTAGCTTATTCTGAACTTTTTACATGCAGTGCAGTCTAATATTTTAGAGACCCGGCAGGTGAAGCTGGCGCGCTTCATGTGGTCCCTACTGTATTCAGCCTCCTCGCCGCAGGCGAGGAGGTTTTTTTAGTTTTTCTCTGCTAGCATTGGCTGAGTTAATTATGCAGCTGCGATGAGGGCACATGTCGGGAGGCAACAAGTTAGAATTGTATTTCTCTTCGCGTCCGGCCACGCGTTTGGAGCGAACGGTGTTCACCCACGAGCTGCTTTCGGCACCGATGGTTTCAGTGCTCGGAACCCCCGGTGCCGCCGGAAAGCGATCTTCATGTGTGTTTCCCTGGACCGCTGCGGTACAGACGATTGCTAGTCTTTTAGTGAGCTCGAAGCTCGAGTCGGAGCCTTTCATTCTCGAGGGTGGAGAGGGCAGTGCTGCGAGTTCTCTGGACGCCGCGCTTTCTAAACCTCCGAATTGGCTGCTGGACATGTTCGGGAGCGACTCGCACGGCTCGGCTATCGCGGGGAGGCTCTTCAAGCGCTCAAACCCCGAAAGGAAACGACCTGGCCCCGTCGCCGTAGCGTTGAACCCTTCTCAGCTCGGTCCGGAAGGAGTCCGAGTGTTTATCGATATGACTGAAGCTGGAAACACGCAGCTCCAAGAACTGGCACAGGCGCTTAGAAGAGAGTAGATTAAAAAACCGCTCCTTGCCAAAAACCTGAACAAGGTTTTTTCAAACTCTAAGCAACTGACAATACACAACGAAACTAAAAATCCTGAATCTTGGATTCCTGAAAGGATAAGAAATTTCGGAAACGGCGAATGAATGCTCCGCAGTTTCTGTTTCCGGTAAGCCGGCTAGAGTAGATCGTGCAGACTCCTCGCAGTATTGCGGGAGGATGTATTATGAACGAGAAACACTGGTCGTCTTGTGTGGTTTTCGCGGAACGTCTCGCCTCCAGGTTCTATCGCATGATTCCAGCCGGACATGTCGAATACGATGAACTAAAAAGCGCCGCTTTGCTTGGCTTAGCCGAAGCAGGCGATCGTTACCGATCGGACTGCGGCGCATCTTTCAAAACTTTCGCCTACCTGCGAATCCGAGGTGCGATGTGTGACTACATCCGCAGAGAGTATCGCTTTAGCAGCAAGCACACGATTCAGCCAGAGGAACCAACGGGCGAAGAACTTCCTGACCCGGAGTTCACAATTCTTGGTCGACGGCCCGCAGAACCGGCGGTGATGGAGAGCCTGGAGCAGAGAGTAGCGCTGCGACTTGCTGCAGGGAAGATCCAATCAGCAATGCAGGCGATGG
>JAUIIP010000111.1 GCA_030431555.1 bacterium | reverse complement strand
GAATCGCGAGCTTTGGATGCAAGTCCAGCATCAATAAAAATGACTTCTTCGGCACTAAAAGCAACGTCGAGTCTCGATTCGCACGAGCTCGAAACGGGGGATCTTCCTGGTCGACAGCTCGAAGTAAACCGTACAAGTCGCCAGGTCCTATCAGATCGACTATTAGTTCTTTCTCAATCCCATCTGCGGGCATTACCGAAACTCTGCCGGAGCAAACAATAAAAGCCGGCTGCTCCCCATCAGCGTCGGTAATGAAATCACCTGCGCGAAAAGGCCTACGCTCCGATGTTCCCGCTATAAGCGACACTTCTCGGTCCGAAAGATCGGAAAAAAAGCTCGATGCGCGGATGATCTCGTATGGATCGGCTGATATGTCGTCTGAGAAGCTTGGTGTTGAAGCTAATACTTCAGCAGGTGATTGCTCGTTTTTGTAGATCACCATCTGGAGCGAGGCGTGAAGCTCAGTCTCATCGAAGGGCTTTACCAAATACGCACTCGGCTCGACAATTCTCGCACGCTCTATTGTTCGCTGATCAGCATGCGCAGTGAGGAAGATTATTGGGATTCCAGTCGCATCGCTGATGCGCGCCCCGGTCGTAACGCCGTCGATATCACCATTTAGTATTATATCCATCAGCACTACGTCCGGTCGGCAGCTGACAGCAAGTTTGTAAGCTTCTTCACCGTTATCCACCGGTCCTGCAACAGCGTAGCCATGACGTTCAAGGCAGGTGCATATATCGAGCGCGACTAAGCTCTCGTCTTCGACGACTAGGACCAGCGGTTGATGAGTAGCACAGGATTCCATGCTTAAGCTCAGCTAAATAGACGCGTTCCAAGGCATACTTGCCTGCCGACGGTCTCGTTGGACATATTACACTCAATCGACCACTGGCGGCGAAACCCTTAAGCCGAGAGCCCTGCTCCTCGCAAAATAGCTGAAAAATCCAGAACGACTAAGGCACTGAATTCATGACAGAAAACACAGCTATCCACCTACCACCATATACTAGCATAAATTTTTCATCTTTTAAGAAGGGCTAGTCTGAATTACAGGGCTTGAAGCTAAAAAAGAGTGGTTCTAGGGGTATCGGGAGCAGACCCCGGAACCTCCGGCTCAGCTCGACTCTGTTTCTCCCCTGATTTCTTGCAGAAGCGAGATTAAAGCTCCTCGAACCTCTTCAGGGCCGCCTAGCTCCGGCTCAAACGCGACTTTTACATGCTCCACTCGACTTTCGTGAAACACCCTAACTGTAAAACCCTGCCTATCAATCGAAGAGAGCTTGAAAGATGCACCGGAAAGACTAAGCGTAGAAAAGTGATTCACATATTCGGCGAGCGCGTCTTTATGATCCTCGTTCATATGCTCAATCATTGGCGCAGAATGGTATGCGATCGCATCCCTGACTAGCGCGGAAAATTCTTTGGGCCCGATCCAGGCGATATCTCCAAATCCGCCAATCCAGCGAACCTGCATGAGTTCACCGACAAAGAACTCAAAATCATGGGCCACTCGATGATCCACTGCATCAGGGAAGCGCTTCAGATAACTCTTTTCTATTTTATCTTTGTCTCCTTCCGGAACTCTCGCGAACTCAACGAGCAATGTAATACGCGGGCAGGAAAGAGGGGCAGATAAGGAATTTGGATCAGGGATAAAAAGAGATGCCCGAGGATCATGGACGATATTCTTAAAGTGCTGCGCAATTCGCGATACGTAGATAACAGGCCGGGCTTGCTCAGTGATGTCGTACTGCACGACGGAACCGAAAGGAAAACCTTCATGAACATTTGAATGAGTGCAAAGCGTCGCAGCTCTGCCCGCTTCGTAGAAACGACGCGCGTCGGCAATTCTAGACCCGCTCATTGCTTCGCTACCTCGATATAATCCAGAAAAGACACTGAACTCTCTTCAGTATTATCAGAGTCGTTCATTATCGCCAGCCGAGCCAATCCCGGCGGCTCTTCACCGAAAGCCGCCCTGTAGTCGTCAGCTACATTGCGCTGATGCGTTCGCCATGTCCCCACAAAAGCATTTCCTTGGTCGAGTGGATACATCACGGCGCGGTCGGTATATGCGTTGTAGATGAAGTTTCGACCGATCTTCCTATTGGACCAAATGTAAATCAGGCTGGAGTGAGGTGGATACTCGCCTTGTATAAGTTTCGCGGCACCGTATTTAATTGTCATTCCTAGAGAAGCTGTATCAGGATTGTACGGGAAGAACACGTATACACGAATTGGATAGTCGTCGCCCGCTCGGCTGCGAGCATCTCCCGAACTGTAAATGTTCTCAACCTTCCAGCGCCACTTCAAAACGGGATACTCTTTAAGGCTGTAGGGTTCGCGCAGCACCAAACCCGAAGCCGATGCCTTACTTTCAGCCCTGAGCACAGATGCACCATTTTCGAGCGCAACTGCGCTGTACTCGGATGGCTTGTCGATCTTTTTGAAATTATACGTCTGCCAACGCTCGAGATTCTCAAACTCCTCGCGCAGCAGCACTGGGTCAGCAGCCGCACTTTGGCAAAAAGCAGCAAGCCACAGAATGCTAATGAAGTAATTCTTCACTTCACCCCTGCATCTTCGGCAGAAGGAGACAGCAGGCGAAGTTCGGCAACTGACCAATCGTAGTTCGAGTCGCGCTGAGTTTGTCTGAACAAAAGACAGGTCGATTCTATTGTTTTCGGGAAGACGATTTTCACATAATTCTGAGTACCAAAATACGGCAGCCCTTCCGAGCTGAATAAAACCGGCCCCTGCCAATCCCGCTCCTCGAAAACAGGCGATTTCGCTTCAGCGAGTGACAATACTTTACTGCTCTCAACTCCACAGTCATCTAAGGTATAAACTGCTATGCCTCTGGGATAGTCGGTAACGAAACCACCAGTTGAAAGCTCTATCCCGTCAAGCGCCCTTGCGGAACCAAGATCCACCAGCAGCCACTCTTTTCCAGTCTGCCGACCCCCGCCTGCAAACCACCTGGTCTGAGGATTTCCGTCGGTAACGGCAGCAGCGAGCTCAGCACCACCTCGAGAGGAAAACCGAACCTTTACGGGCCCCGGGGCTTGAAAATCTCTCTGTTTAAAACGCTTTTCACTTTCTAGCAGCGAGCGGCCTCTAAGCTTGTAAACAGCATAAGATGGTGACAGAAGCTTCTCGATCTTCCTGCGATTGTCGCCAAGGTCGTGACCGACGAGCTGCGAGTAAAGCGTTTCTTCAGTTCGATCGTAAATTTGACCCGCTCGCAGGATATCACCCGGCCCGGAACCGCCAAGAATCGTCGAAAGAGCCGCGCCCAGCATGAGTGCCACACTTAAGATCCACGGTTTGATTTGCTTGGGACTCATCGAACAAACCATGAAAGCGTAAACAACCGCTAACGCGAGGCCAATCAATACTAAAGGGAAGTAAAACACTCCGCCGGGAAGCAAACGTGCAATCGACTGCACAGGCATGATCGAAGACAGCCACGTCGGAAGCCAAGCATCTACGAGCACTAAGGCGAGCAGCACAGTAGGGAAATACTTAAATCTTCTTATCATCCTCGAGGGCATGCCGCCGGCAATGAAAAAGCAGGTCGCGACCAAAAATAAGGCCGCAGGTGTAACGGAGCGAACTGCCGAACGAAGCGCCACCCAGTTCGTAATCGGTATAAAAGAGTCAGCTCCGACAAGTGGCCGCAGCATTCCGCTCAAGCCGTCGTCCGGTACCACTCGTGCCTGGAGGGGGTAATGCGGAAAAACAGGCGCGGGCGCTAGCACAACATATACGATTGCCGGGATAAGGGCGGCCCAGAAGATCCGGTTAATGATCTGATCGCGTGCCTTAGCCTCTAGAAGAAATAAGGATGCAACTGCTGCAACAAAGACGCCGAGCGGCGCCAGCTGCTGTGCGAATAAGCAGAAGACACAGGCCGCGGCGAAAGCCGATACAAGAGAAATTATCTTAGACTCCGATTTGGCCCTGCACTCTGCCTCTTATATCACTTCCGCTGTTTCTCAGACTTGTCGCAAAGCCGGCGCCGTAAATTATTGCCAGCAGCAATAACCACAATTGCCACCAATTCTGCGACGGCAACAGTGAGTAGATTGGATCGAACTTCCACGGATGAAACGTGTTAAACTCAAAATTAAGCAGCATTTTCCAGCCGCTGGAAAAGCCTTCTGCAAAGGCAGGAGCGTAGTTAGTTCTGGATATCCCGCTTGAAGGCAATAGAACAAATAATGCTGTCAAGCCTACTGCAGCCAGCAAGTAAATTTGTCGAAGAAGCTTCATCTACCGGCCGCGGAACCACTCGTTCAGTGTCTTGCCGTAAATTTCAACTTCACGGCCAATTGGACAATTTGTGAGCCGAATGAGGCTGATTTCATCGGTTACTTTTTGTCCTTCAATATCACACGCAGTCGCGCGAACTGTCGGAAAATAATTGAACTTCAGCACCGCCTCTTGTGACTCAATTCGCAGCCTTATACCGTCTGTCTCCTGGGCCAACACCTTACCTTCCCCCGATAGAAAATAACTTGGCTCATAGTTCTTGCGTTGAAAAAGCTTGAAGCGCGGAGAGGTATAAACTTCGCTGTATTTGTCCGGACGCTCGCGAAAATAGCTGGTCCAAGCCTTCTCGTGGGCGACAACTAAAGTCACGTTCTTTAGATTTAGAAATTCTTCAATGCCAGCGTCTCCGCCCCGCCGAAACTCCTCCGGAATGACATCATCGCGCCACCACACATTATGAACATGGCTGCGCGCAACCATGGGTTTTCCGGTCTTAAGCACGAGAGGGGCAATATGCGCATGATAAAAGTCATGCAGTATAAAGCCACTAAACAGCACCCTGCCCTCCCCGCCGTACTCCTTGACCGCGTCTATGAACGCCGGAATCTCATTGTCCGCGAAATAGTAGTGATGAAGAGTTCTGTTCCAAATAAATGCGGAGCCGCTAAGCGGCGCAATCAACAAGAAGCCTCCCGCAAGGGATGCCGCTGCAATCGACGGAGCTCGGAGCAATGCGGGCCTAGAAGTTTGACGCAGGCTCTGCTCCGCACGACGAAAGAGAGACACCAAAGCTATCGCAGTAGTTACTGAGAGGCACTGCCCTAGAATGACCAACATCCGGCTAAGTTCAAGCTGCGGTTTGTAGGGGGCAACCACAGTACCGAGCAAAAGCATCCAGACAGCGGTGACAGAAAATATCGTACGATAGCTGCCAGGGAGCAGAAAAACGCCCAGCACACCAAAGATTAGAATCAGGGGATTTGTAGACATCCCTTTTTCTCTCAGGAGCTTTACGCTTTCAGACAAATCGAAGGCTCCGTGATTAGCCTCTTCGACTTGCTCGCCGTCGCGATCGACGAAGACTTGTCCTTCGCGTTTAACAAGATCATGTCTTTCCGTCTCAAACACACCCTTATGCAGAAAGCCGCCAATATTAGTCGCTGAAATTAACAAAAACAGCCAAGGGAGCAGAACAAGCATCAAGAATCCACTAGCCGCTAGGAACGCTCGCTGTTTAACAAGGCGCGGCAGTGCAGCTAAGCCAAATACAAAAACCGGGAGAAATATCAGCGCAGCAGGGGCCCAGAAAACCATCAGCGGAAATGTAATGCACAGCGCAAGCAGCTCCTTGGGGCTCGCAGGATTCGACCGAGAGAGGAGTTTCGTCGTTAATGCCACGTTAATTGGAGCCAGGCCGCAAGTCGTGAAGAATCCCATTGTTCCGTACTTAAAACCCCAAGTGAACCAATAGAGCGAACTTGAGACGCTGAGAATTGCCGACACGGCGCAAGCTGTCTTTGAACAACCAAGTACACGCGCAGCGAAATAACCGGAAAGTGAAGTAACGCCAAAGGCTATGGAAATAAACAGAAGATTGTAAATCTCAGTCGGGCTGTCAAAAAGAAGAAAAGGAGCGCTGAGAATAAATACGTTTAATGAACCGGTAGCAAGCAGGTCTCCCGCATAAAGGCCGGCGTTCCAGAGAGGATTATACATTAACGGATTTGGAAAATGCTCTCTAAGCAAGTAGAGGCGATACTGGAACGTGCTATGGTCGTCAGTCCACAGCACATGTCCATCAGCGCGAATTAGGAAAGACGCCAACAGAAATAACAAACCAAGCGGGTAGACCCAGCGAAACGAACGGCTTCCTCCGTAAAACAACATTGCCAAAGCGAGCATCGAACCGGTGAGCAGCTCACCTCGAATCTCAGGACCTTGGTAGAAGTTGTAGCCTCGGCAAAGCCAATCGGAGAAAAACAAGATCGCGAGAGCTGCTCCAAGGGCTGTGAGGCTAATCTGCAGCTTCTCTTTCTTAATTGAGGAGTAAGCAAGTCCTGCCAGGACCAAAACTACTGCCGCTGCCGCCGCACGCTTAAAGGTGGGCAACAGGGAAACCCCGTCAACGCTCCACAAAGTGAGTTTGCCCGACAGGCAAACAACCAGCAGCAAGGCTGCTCCCAGGGTCAGCAGTCCGCTCGATAAATTACTGCCCTCACCTAAGCTCTTTGTCTGTGTTTCCACCGAATACTGAATCTCGCTCTAAAGCACTATTCCAGCTCCCGCCAGTATATTGCCTCTTACCTGGCGCATCGACCAATAAAATTGTCAGGAATGGCAGCCGTATATATTAGGACGCTACTGACGCCTAGCACAAATTATCGCTGGAGAGCCGAGAAGGGCGGTCAATCCGACAGATTGAAAGAAGTTTTCGATCATTCGCGAAACCTTAGGCATTCCGAGAAAACGATGAAGCGCCATCGGCAGAAAAAATTCGCGACTTACTTCAAATTCGGCAAAGCCGTTCTCTCTTAAACGCTCACATAGTTCGGAGGTAGTGAATCGCTTAAACGGCCGCGTGTCACCTTCAATAAGTTTCTTGACCCGAAAAAATAGAGGATACGTAATGTTGAAACTCAGAATCGGAGGAAAATCAAAAATTATCCTGTTTTTGGCCACCCTGCACATTTCCGAAAGCAGCTTTTCCCAGTCGGGAGCATGAGCCAAAGTACGAACTGACACTACGGCGTCGAACTTTTTATCAGCGAAGGGAAGCTGATTAAGAGGGGAGACGACCTTGCTTAGCTTCGAAGGCTCGGCGGTGCCGAAAAAGCGCTTTATCGACTGAAAGCATCTATCGCTGCTACCGTGCACGCAGACAGCGAACCCCAATCCAACGAGCATCGGCAAAAGCTGCCCGTGCCCGCCGCCTACATCGAGAACCGTTTCGGTAATCTGCTGGCCTTTGTTCAAAAAGCCATCGATTATAGTGTTTTGCACATCCAGGAAGTAGTCGCCGAGTTCGCCGCTGAAGCGCTGACGGTAGGCCTCACTCGAGGTCTCAATATCAGGTGCAAATTCAGTTAAAGAAGCGCTCATGAAAGCTCCTGTAATGGGCAAAATAAGTGCCCTATCTATGGCGGAAATATGAACCCAAAGTTCACAAATATCAAGTCAAGTGTTCTAAAGCCGCCATTTTAGGCGGTTCCGCTTTTGGTACCTCAGGAATTATACTATGTTTCCTCTCTGGACAGAATACCGGCTTTTTACCTGCCGGGCGGTGAATTTCGTGGGCAAACTCAGCGGAAAAAAGATGTTGGTAACCGGAGCGACCGGCTTTGTCGGGGGGCACCTAACTCGCCGTCTTCTAAGAGACGGCTTTGATGTATCTATACTGGTGCGAAGCACTAGTGACCGGAACATCGTCGAGGAGCTTGAGCGGCTCGGCGCAAAAGTCTACTACGGCGATGTCGCCGATCGGGAGTCTGTGTTTAAGGCGATCGAAGGCAAGGACATCGTATTCCACATAGCAGCGCTCTTTAGGCAGGCTAAGTTTCCCGACGAAGTTTATTGGGACGTAAATGTTCGTGGGACCGAGAACGTCCTTGATGCAGCCGAAGAGTTTGGGTGTGAACGAGTAGTCCATTGCAGCACAATCGGAGTTCACAGTCACATAGTTGACCCCCCCGCTGACGAGAACGAGGACTACAGACCGGGTGATATTTACCAAGTAACCAAGTGCGAAGGCGAGAAATTAGCCAAGGCTAGATTTGAATCAGGACGAGTAAAAGGAACTATAATCCGGCCCGCTATGATTTGGGGAGACGGAGACCGTCGTCTGCTAAAGCTCTTTCGCGGAGTTGCCAAACGGAGGTTTCCAATCATCGGCGATGGCAAGACGCTGACGCACTGGATTTACGTGCACGATCTCGTGCAAAGTTTCATTCTAGCTGCAGAAAAAGATGCTGCAGTTGGCCAGACATATATCATTGCCGGCAAGCAGCCGCAGACCATTGAAGAAGTGGTGGATGCCGTTGCAGAGGCGGCTGGTGTTAAGCCGCTTCCAATAAAAATACCTGCAGCTCCGGTGCAGGCACTAGGATCCGTCGTAGAGTGTGTCTGCAAGCCATTGGGGATTGAGCCGCCGATCTACCGCCGGAGAGTAGATTTCTTCACTAAGGACCGCTGCTTTGACACTAGCAAAGCCGAGTCTGAGCTGGGATTTCAGGCGGCAAACGACTTTCGAACTGAAGTGAAGAAGATCTATCAGTGGTATAATCAGGCCGGTTGGCTAAACTAGCCGGTATTACTAGCAAAACCTCGAGGAGTAGTCTGTGGCCGCTTCCAACCTACTCGAGGCGATTCCGCTGCTCGCCTCGCTCGACCAAGAGAGTCGGGAGCTGCTGGCTGCCGACATGCGAGAACGTTCCGTTCCGAAAGGCAGCTTCATAATCTACGCTGAAGATCCCGGACCAAGCTTGATGTTTCTGCTCGACGGAGCCGCAAAAATCACCCTGGTTAGCGAGGACGGCAAGGAGGTAATCCTTGCGCAGATGGGTCCGGGAGATTTCTTCGGAGAAATTGCCCTATTGGCTGGCGGGGATCGCTGCGCGAACGTTGTTGCCTCAAGCAACTGCAAACTTCTTGTTCTCCCAGAGGAGCAATTTTTTGAACAGTGTGCTCGCAACCCCAACTTTTCGATGGCCTTGATGCGCGAGTTGGCGCTCAGGCTGCGTGCATCCTCCGCCAAAATCGGAGACCTCGCGCTACTCGATGTTTATCGACGAGTATCCAGAACTCTGGTGTCCTTAGCGACCTCGCGCGGCGAAACCGCAAGCGACGCACTCAAAGTTGAAAAACGGCCGACACATCAAGAGCTGGCTTCGATGGTTGGCACATCGCGCGAGATGGTAACACGCGCCCTAAAGGGCCTGGAAGAGGACGGTCATATAGCTGTCGAGGGCAAGACCATTATTATTCACAGCGTTCCCGAATAGACCTGACAATGCAGGAACCCCAGGACGTTTCGCAAAACGAAAATACGGATTCCGGCTTCGACCCCTTTAGCTGCAGCGAACAAACAATCGCCGCCTTAGAGTTGGACGTAGTATTTCGACTGGGCAAGCACAGTACTTCGCTTCGGGCTCATATTAAGAAACGCACTAGGGCCAAGCGCATAACTCTTGCCTACCCTGGGGTCCACTATGTGCGCGCAGAGCGCTCGTATTTCATTCCAGCCCAGTCAGTTGCCGAGGTCATCCGATCTCTTCGTGATGCGAAGTTAAGTTTCGCTTTTAGTGAAGACGCCGGGCAACGCCTGAAACAGACGTCAGAACTTAGAAAACGCATTATTTCCGGCTCCCACAATCCCAGCCCAGAGGAACTGCGACACTGCCTGCTAGTCCCCTACGTTTGCGAATCTAAACCTTCGGAAAAGGAGCCGTTCTGTTTAGAGTGGGCTACGTCCGAACAGCTCAAGCAGTTTTTGCCGAACGAAAAAGATCATAAACACCGAAAACGCCGAGCACGCGCCCTGTCCGAACGCGTCTGCATTGAAGGCTTGTACCAGTCCCAGAGAGCTGGAGTAAAAATTTGGCTCAGCAAAAGCATTGAGCGCTTCTTGAGAAAGCGCGAAGACGCATACTTAAGAAACATCAGAAACAACAAGAACGGCTTCGCTGACGCGCTACTTTCTGTCGTAACTCCACCATGCTGCTGGAGTCTTACGGAATCTCTCGGCGGCAGGTTAATCATGGCAAAGGACCTGGCCGAAGAAATTTCCCTGAGTAAGTTAACTGACGCAATCCCTCCGGTCGCATTCGTCGAGAACTCCCGAGGGTTTCTAATGATCGATTTCGACAATCAGCACCTGCTGGACGCAGTTGATTCACTTAAGAATGTGCCCAGGTCGAAGCTTTTTACGGATCTCGTCCAAAAGCTTATCGTGCGGCGCGAGAGAATGGCGGTTAGAGATGCCCATCTAAGTGCGAGAGACTGGAAGCTAAATTTGCAAGATCAAGCACTAGAAGCAAAACTTTATCCTCACCAGCGTGTTGCCGTGCACTGGCTCGGGGAAACACCCCGAGCAATGCTTGGCGACGATATGGGCCTTGGAAAGACCCTGACGCTCCTAACGGCGTTTCGCATGAAGCAGCAAAACGCAGAGTGTGACTTTCTCTTGGTAGTTTGTCCCAATTCCTTGGTTCACAATTGGGTCAGCGAGGCCTGTAGCTGGTTTTCCGACCTCACGCTTGCCGTACTGCCCTCGGCCAAAAAGACCAAAGAAAAGCTCCTAAGCGGATCTGAACTGACAAAATACGACGGCTTGGTGGTTAACTTCGAGGCAGTCAGGCGCAAAGAGGTTTATTCCAAACTGGCTTCCGTAATCGCATCCGTTAAGCCGATGCTGTGTGTCGACGAGTCGCAGCGCGCAAAGAATCCACAGTCGCAAACTTTTGCCGCTCTGCGAGAACTGTCTGCAAAGTGCTCTCATCGCGTTTTGCTCTCCGGCACGCCCACCCCGAAAGGCATATCCGACATCTGGAGCC
>JAUIIP010000110.1 GCA_030431555.1 bacterium | reverse complement strand
GTTCTCGGTGGTGTCGCCGCCGTTCTGGCCGGGCAGCACATAGCCGCTGTTGTACTCACCGGGCGGCAGCTCGAACGACAGATCGAAGTCGTTCAGGCTGAAGTCGATGTCGTTCAGCAGCGTGTACGAACGGTCGAAGTGGACATCGCTCCCGATCCGGTAGTTCAGATCGAGCCCGAGGTTCCAACTCCAGTCGTTTCCGTCCTGCGCAAAGGCAGTCGGGGTGCCGGCCAAGATGCCAGCGGTGACGATCAACATGATGCGTGTCTTCAGATGCATCGCAGTACTCCATGCTTCCCAGGGCCGAGGATGACCAAGGGAGCGAGGTGAAATGAACCTGGCGAGACCTTCTCGCCGGGCGTAAGGGGATTGATGTGGTGCCGGGGCTCTGATGGCGCCGGCGGACGGGCAACCTTGTTTCCATGAACAGGCGGATGCCGCAGTCAGACTAGCCATAGGCAAGTCTGAGCATGGCACCCGCAGCATAATCTCATATAATTACTGGTTAATGATCGACCCGATTTCAGACTATTACACTAGATAATTGAAAGCGTAAAGCGCTGGCTCTCGGCTATTTTCAAGCAAATGGAGTTATGCAGACTAAACGAAAAGAGTGCTCAAAAAAATGCAATAGTTTAGTGGTTTTGCCGGAAATGAGATAGCGGCTGCAGTCTGGGGAGACTACAGCCGCGAAACGTTGCTTGTTAGTTAGACTGATGAATATCTAGCTGGCTGCCGACGCCATGCTGGCTTATTCCAAGATGATGTCCGCTGCCGGTTTGCGAAGCATTTAAGGAGTTGGCGATACCTTCTTGGTTTACCGCCAAGATGTTTCCGCTGCCGGATTGGGAACCGTTAGCCGAATTCACTATGCCTTCTTGGTGAATTCCCATTACGTTTCCGCTGCCTGCTTGCGAGACGAATGCGCCGTTGGCGGTTCCTTCCTGGTCAATCGCTGCAGCTTGTCCGAGCCCATTTTGAGTGACTAGGCCGACATTGTTGTTGCCTTCTTGGCGAACCGCTGCGGAATTGGCTGCGCCGACTTGATGAGAGAATGCTATATTGTTCGATCCGTCCTGCTCCACATCGACGTGATTGTAAATGCCGCTCTGAACGGAGTGCGCGGTATTAGAGTTTCCAAGCTGCGTCGCGCTTGCGACATTCAAACTACCATACTGGTAGACAGTATTGCTGCTGCCACTGCCGGACTGGACAGACTCGGCGCTATTGCCGCTGCCGTTTTGGGACAGAGCAGCACTATGATTGCTGCCGTATTGAGCTGCTTCAGCGCTGTTGCTGTTTCCGAGTTGCTCTATGTCGGCTGAATTGCCGGTGCCGAACGCTTGAACAGAGACAGCGGAATTATTGTCCCCGTTCTGTACAATTCTCGAGTCGTTGTCTGCGCCCCATTGAAAAGTGTCAGCGGTGTTTCCATCACCGGTTTGTTCGGTAGATGCAGTGTTATCATCACCCCACTGAGTAGTGTCTGCATCGTTTAAGGCGCCTGCCTGATATGTCAGGGCACGATTGTTATCACCGTACTGTGAAGTTCGGGCTGTGTTGTTGCTTCCGAGCTGGTAGACGGCAGCGTCGTTGCTGTCACCGTATTGATCAATTTCCGCGTCGTTTTGGCCGCCGGCCTGCACGAGGGCAGCGGAATTGTCGTCGCCCGTCTGAGCAATGTCAGCGACGGAACCACCGGCAAAAATCTGCGTGGCAGAAGCAGCGTTGGAACTGCCCTCTTGTGAAACCGTTAAGTCATTGTTGGATGCGTGCTGAAAGGCGTCGACAGTATTGGAATCACCTGCTTGATCGATAACAGCACTGGAACTGCTGCCGATTTGCGTCAGGCTGACTGAGTTGTCCTGAGCAAGCGCTGGGCCTGCCGATGCCAGCAGCAGTGCAAAGAGAGATGTTTCTAAAGATAAATTGAAAGGACGACTGAACCGGATCATAACCAACTCCACAGCAAAACAATCCACAAACCGCAGCATAATGCTGCTTCCCGAGCTCCGGTGGTGAGATTTTAAGGAGACTTCTCAGACACACGACCACCCGAGTTTATTATGAAGATGCGAGAGTGTTTCGTGCCAAATGAGTTTGGATTAGCTCGAACCGGGTCTAAATCCCGAGCAAAAGACTGGCTAAATATATAATAATTTCAGTATTTTAAAGACAACACTCCGACGCGACCCTCTCACAACGGATTTGTATCGCTTAAGGCTGCTGTTAGGATGCCCGAAATGGAGGTCATGGTGACTAACTTAAGATTGATTTGTTTGTTCATTTTGCTTGCCCTGCTTACTGCCTGCTCTGGTGGGTCGAGCGGGATGGATTCTGCCGACGAAGCGGACAAGGCGGCTTTCGACGCGCCTAATTTGCTATTCGCCGATGGTATTGAGCCGGGCGACCCGTCCGCTTGTGAATCCCCTGGCGGCACCTGCTGGTATGTCGATGCTCAGGCACCATCCGGAGGCGACGGTTCGTACACGGCTCCCTTTAACAGCTTTGAGACAGTCGTTGGGTTCATGGACGGCAACAACGACTATCACAGCGGGCTGATCAAAGGCGGCGATTATCTTTATGTTCGCGGCACTTTTAAATCCGGGAATGGGCAGCTTCACGTAGGCCGGGGCTTCCAAGCTGGAACCGCTTCAAATCCAACAGTTATCAAGAGCTGGAGGGGAAATCCCAGAGCGGTGTTCGATGGTGAGCATAGCCGCTCGGATTTAATCGTTGTCAGAGCACTGAGTGATGACCCAAGCAGTGGCGTTTTAATTCGCAATATTGAAGTCACACGTGCGGCAGGTCGAGGGATTTACGTCGACGAAAATGTCGAGAACCTAGTTTTGGAAGGATTGGTCGTGCATGACGGCCTGGGTGACGGCTTTTCCGGCATCGGCGGCGGCGTGCTGTTGTCGATGGTTTCAGCACAGCATGACTTTACCGTGCGAAATAGTTTGTTCTTCGGAAATCGAGTAAACCCCACGGGCGGTGAGAATAATATCGGAGGACTCAGTATCTTATCGGAGCCTTCAGCCAAGAACGGTTCAATCGTGCGTGTATATAACAACACGTTTCGGGACGAACATATCGCTGTGCGTCATAAGCATTCCGGAAACATCCGAATGCATGCATCCGGCAATCACATCTCGGACAGTGATATAGGTTTTTACGTACGAGCTCTCGACAACGAAATTGATCATAATCACCTGTTAAGAGTCGGGACGGCATTTATGCTCGTGGCGGAGAATCAAAAAGGGGACGCTTTTGCCGATATCCACGACAATGATGTGCTCGACTCAGGAGTAATGCTCGATACCGGATATGACACTACCGGTTTCGAGCGACGTGTCAGCTTTCGTAATAACTATTACAGCTCCACAAGACATGTTGACGGAATCATTCAGTTAGGCCGATATTCGTCGAACGAATTTGACACAGAATCCTGGTCAAGCTCGGGTAATCAATTCGAGTATGATCCCTCGACTTCAACCTTTCTCTATGTCGAAGGCAGCCCTTATAGCCTGGGCGACGCTGAGTCTGTTTTGAGTGACTCTAATTTGACGGGGTCTGCTTTGGAGCAGGATATCTCTTACACCTCCGGTGCTGATACCGAAGCTTCTATTCCTCAGGTCGAAGAGCAGGACGATGCTCAGTCTGATGGCGTTGCGGCCGAGGAGGAAGTGCAGGGTGATAGTGAGTCTGAGTACAGGAATCAGTTTCGCGACGAATTCTTCGAGCGCTCTGGGGAGTTCGAGTCAGAGTCAGGACCAAGACGATTTAGACACTTCTTTGAGAATTGGTTTAATCGCTAGGCGAAGGCTAATCGGCCGCAGCAAGTAATTCACCTTTGAGGAGGTCAGCTTGCGCACTAAGAATCGTCAGCAAGTATTTGCAGGCGTCCGTCATAGTGAAAATACCGGCAAGTCGTTGATCGTCTAGAACCAGAGCTGAGCCGATGTGGTTGCGCACCATATGAGCTACTACATTTTCAAGGTCGTCGTCGGCATCTACCATGTAAGTGTTCATCGTGCAGATTTGCGACAGTGCTATCGAGGCACCTTCTGGAGCGTCGCCGTAAACGCTTAGCGCTAAGTTGATATCTCGCTCAGTTATAACGCTGATGGGTTTGCCGCCTTCCACTACCGGGACGTGACGGATCGAGTGCAGCTGCATCAGGCATTGCACCTGCTCTAAGGAGTCGTTTAGAGATACAGAATAAGGGTACGGCGTCATCACACCGCGTATGCCCCTGGATTTACTGCTCATACTGCAGCCCATCCTGACAGTTTTTATTTATCTATTAAAGGAATCGGCAAATTCAGGGCAAAACCTGAGTGAATACCTGCTTTTGAATAAAAGCTCTGAATTACCGTCAGTTTATTAATACTTGGGCTCGTGCTTAGCGAAGCGTAAGGTTTTCGGGTGAGAACCGACAGAGAGGGTATGAAGAAAGTAATTATATGTATCTTGTTTCAGGCAGTAGCTATGTACTTACCCGCGCAGGCGTTTGCTGAGCAGGGAGCTAAGGTCGAGCAGAAGGAGAGAGCAGTGGCTGATTTAAGTCAGAAGTCTGATGCAGAGCTTAAAAAGATTCTCACCCCCGAACAGTATCGCGTCGCTCGTGAGGACGGCACCGAGCGTCCGTTTAGCAATCAGTATTGGAACAATAAAAAGCCTGGTATCTATGTCGACGTTGTTTCCGGCGAACCGCTGTTCAGTTCTAAGGACAAGTATGAATCTGGAACCGGCTGGCCTAGTTTTACCCAGCCGATAGACAAATCAAACGTGGTCGAGAAGTCTGACCGCTCCTTGTTTATGACCAGGACCGAGGTACGCAGCAAACGGGGTGACTCGCACCTGGGACACGTTTTCACCGACGGCCCTAAACCAACCGGCATGCGCTATTGCATTAACTCTGCGTCACTTAGATTCATTCCAGCCGAAGAGTTGGAAGAAGCCGGCTACGGTGAGTACGTCAGTTTGTTTGAGGAGTAGGTTGGACTTGGAGGAGATTAAGCCCGGTAACGGTTTTGTTTTCTTCGACCTGCACCTTAGTCATATTGGCTCGGGACGTTCCGATTATATATTCGCCGGGCGGCATCCGCAGGCGCGAAAGAGTGAAATATCCGTCCGAGTGTGAATAAGTTGCTGCAGCCGCAGCTCCGTTTCTGTAGGCGACTACCGATACACCTGAGGCGGGTTGGCCGTTCTGGTCTAGGACTCGGCCCGATGCTGCGACGACGTGATCCCGAATGGTCTCGAGATAAGCCATGCCGTAGCCGCGGTAGTTATAGCCTTCGGTGTAAAAATCTCCGCTTTCACTGATGTCTCGGGCCGTAGGAGCCGAGGGTTTTACAGGCTCAATACTGGTGTCCTCCATCCATTCGTTCCACGAAGTAACAAAAAACATATTCAGGTCGGGATGGAGTAAAGGTTTAGCTAATTCCTCAATCCCCAGGGCCAAAAAGCCGCCTTCAGCAGCTCCAGGCGCTAGAGTTCTAGGCATCGCATGATTCTTACGGTCCTCAATAGCTCGGTCGTTGTAGCCCGGTAGAACTACTGGAATGACGGGCATTGTGGGCGGAACAGCGTCTATATATTTCTGAAACAGTTTTCGACTGTCGATGACAAACTGCTTCAGACCCTCATATCCGCGATGACGTTTGTAGCGGCGCGTGTATAAATTGTAAGAAGTGATAGCATCGAAGAGTTTTATTCGTTCTAGCTGAGGTCTGGTGCTCTTAACTCTGAACGAATTCTCGTCACGTCGTTCCTGCGTTACGTCCCAGAAAATTTCATCGCCAATAAGATAGAGTTCGAAGCCCTTTGCTCTCGCCACCTCGCGCGCACGGCCAATCGCCTTCTCGTAGTATTTGGCGTAGGTGCGCGTTAGGTACAGCACAACTACAGGCTTGCCGTTGATTTTCAAGTAGCTCGGATGGTCAAAATATCGTTCACTAAACTTTTCGATATCTGCGGCAAACCGCTCAACTTCCTCTTCCGTAAATGCAGTTGCGCCCCAGCGCTGGATGTAGCGCAAATCCTGCGACTCATAAAAAATGCAAAACTTGATATCGCCAATGTTCTTCGCTTTTAAAAACGCAGTGTCGATACGCGAATGGTATTGCGGCAGGTCAGGCCAGTAGTCCAAGGTGAAAAAGTCTATTCCGTGCTGAGAGGCCCAGCTTATGTGCTGTTCGATAACCGAGACATCGTTTGAAGAATACTTGCCGAGCTCGGGCTCTTGCGGGGGAACGAGCTTGGCACGCAAATAGTCACCTTCCTTAAAATGTTCCGGATGCCACAAATAATAGTGCGCACCGACTGTGATCCGATCATCCAGTTTGGGTTTTGGCTTCGCAGCAGGCTCCTGAGTCGGGTTAAACCTGTAGAGGTGGAGCCGAAGGGCAGGTTTCTGCTTGGAGTATTCCCAGCTGGGGAAGGTTTTGCCTTTGGTGTGCTGAAGTCGCTTTTGTGGAACAATAGCCCGATGGATGTGCTCAAAAAAGGGCATTTTTGTCCAACCTGTCTGCGCGCTAATCATGTAAACAGGATGTCCCTTCTCAACTAAATAGCTGAATGCTCTATTCATATGATGGGCTCGGAGAAGTTCATCGAAGCGGTAAATTATGACGGGGCGCTGAAAGCTAAGAATGAGCGGCAGGGCAATAGTCTCATAGGGCATCCCTCGGCGGTCTAGAATAACTACTGCCTCCTCGGGCATTAACCTATTCAGCCCGGACATGCTGTCATAAAAGCCCTCCATGTCCGCAGAACCGACATGTCCTAAAGCTCGCACTGTTGAAGGGACGAGTGTGAAGCCGAGGAACAGGAAAGTCAGGAGTGTCTTCGCTGCTCGCGGCAGACGCCGTACCGTGATCCAAAAGCCGAACGCCGAACAAATCACTGCAAGCGGAAGCAACTCGCTGCAAAGATAGCGGGTGTAGTAATAATAGTTGCCGGCTACGAAATTGCGCAAAATGTGGAACGACAAAAGCGTAAGCATCAGCGCACTTACAAGCATAAGCGCTCTGGAGAAGAAGCTGCGTTTAAGAAAGCAGTAAAAACCGACAAAGAAGAAAAGTCCACCCAGAGGAGTAAGGAACCTGAGCAGGACGACGGGATTAAACCGATACAGCGAGTCAAAGCCTTTTGCCGCGAGTCGCCAGCGTTTGCCGAAATACGGGTGCGACGCGTAGGTGTCAGTAAAGCCTAACTGATAACCTTTGTATGCCGCCGCAGCAGTCAGCAAAACTAGGGCAGCGAATGCTAGATAGTTTCTACGACGAGCCAGTGAAATCCAAATTTGTCTTAGAGGTTTTGCATTCCACCTGCTCAATGAGAAGGCAGCGGCAGGAATGAGAGAGCAGCAAAGTAGAAATATCGACCCGGCGTAATAAATATCTCCGGTGATCTTTAGATTCTCGAAATAGATGTGCCTTGAATACGGAAAAGAATATGCAAGACCATGGAAAAAGCTCCAGCCGTATAATCCGACAAGCGCCCAGCTAAATTGCAGCAGCCGGCTGCGTCTAGAGTCTCGCAGCTGGCATATCCGGATCGCCAGTGCGGGGATTAAGCAGCACAAAATCATAAACCCGGAAATGCGTGTGAAAAAAGCAGCGCCGAATGCAAGAGCGCTAAACGTTAAGTAGTACGCGTCACGCTCGCGAGACTTGGCGAAGAAATAGAACGCCGCCAAGACAAACGCACCTGCGATTGTTTCGGAGACAGGAAACTTGGCAAAATATGAGTGAGCTGGATTAGCAGCCAGTAGTGCGGCGGACATCAGGCCGACAACTGAACTGCGGGCTAGTGTATTTGCCAGCAGATAAACCGATAAAATAGCGAGCAAGCTAAATGGAAGAAGGACGAACGCGGTATTGCTTGCTCCGAAAATCAAATTGGATATCGCCATCCAGAGTGGGTGCAGGTGGTAAAATTGAGGCACGAATATGCTTGAGTCTTCAGGTTGAAAATAGAGGCCCGGAAGCAGCTCCCTAGCGAAAGGGATATGGTCGCGCTGATGCAGCCCGCTCAGGGAATGCTTATCGTAGAATTCTTGCAGTCTGGAGTTTCCGCGCAGGAGTTCGGGAAGCTTGTCGTGAACAAAAACTTCGCCGGTTTCGGCGAAGTGGTTTGCCATATTAATGTAGACGCCCTGGTCTTGTCCTCCTGCTAGGTAGTTAGCGGCAGGGAAGCGCAAAAAGGCAGCCCCTATCAGCACAGCCAGCAAAACAAAGTGCCGCCAGGAAGGCTGTAGGGAAATCGCAGCGCCTGCGAAGTTCTCCCGAATAATACTAAAACGAAGGCCGAACAACAGAAAACAACACAAGGCCAAAGCTAGAGTCAGGCTGAACAAACCAAACAAACCAATCTCAAGCAGAACTACAGAACAGAATGAGGCGGCCAAAACACCCGAGACAGAAATTTCGTACAGTTGCCTGAAACCTACTCTCGGTGGACGAGCCCTAGCGCGTGCCAAGACGCTGAGAGCACCGAAGCCAAATAAAAGCAATAGGAAAGCGACGCCAATCATCACGACTAGGGAGACTAGCCGCTTTTAATCCAGAAGAACAGTAAGGGAAACCAGCCGCTTAAATCAGCGAGCCTCAACTGTATTGAACTGAGTCCGTTTCCGGCAAAACGTCAGCGAACCAGCCAAAAATCTCCCCGCGCCAAGTATACAGTGCCAGTGGAGTCCAAACGAACGTCACCTCAAATGCCAGAGCGTATAAAGTTCTCCACTGAATGAAATATTCTACTCGGGGAGCATCAACAATAAGTCTAATCGGGAAGAAATAGCGGGTGTCGTCAAAGGGCGCAAACAATGCCACACCGAGATTGCCGTAGTTAAACATGTCAAGAAACGCGTGTGAGGCTATGACGAAGCTGAACGTAAGATACAGCCTCCACCAACGCCGGGAAAAGCGCGGCAACTCTCTGGCGACGACCTTAGTCGCAATCGCTCCGACAATCGCGGCGAAAAAGAGCGAGTGAGTAATCCCCCGGTGACCAAGCATCGAGTTTGGACCTGCGCCGAGCCAGTTTCCTACCACATCGAAGTCGGGCATGACCCCGAGAAATATTGTAATCAGGATAATCCGTCGAGAAGTCTTCGGCTCAAAGCAAACCTTACCGAGGGCACCGCCGACAAATGCATGGGTAAATGATGAGGGCATAGTTAGGTCTCCTTAGTTGAATGGTGAGTATGTAAACGGCGGTGAGAAGTGTTGTGCGCCAGACTGGCGCAGTGGAGCAGGCTTACTTCGAATGTTGCTCGACGCAGTCGAGCGCAGAGGTAAGCTCGGATGCGCTGCGAAATGTCGGCCATTTTGACTTTTTGATATCACGGAAAGCGCGTTCAAAGCGTTGACTGTGCTCGTCGCAGCTCTCGGGTAAACGAATATAGATTTGATGAATTTGTTCGCCGTACTTCCGCACCAAATCCCCGTAAATCTCCGGGTCCTTTTCAGCAGCGTCCCCGACCAACACAAAGCGGCGTCCCGGGAATGATTTTAAAATCGGCTCAATAGTCTGAGGTTTGGTCGTAAGTTGAGACTTAAACAAGCTAGTCCAAGATAAACCCTTCCAGGCAAAGGACTTAAGGTGAAAGGTGCCGGAGGGGAAGTTGTTGGCGGCAAGAAACTCGTCGAGAGCACCAAACAGCTGCCAGGGAGTCGAAGATACATAGTGAAAGGAGGCACCTTGCTCGCGCCAAGACTGGTATAGTTCTGCCATACCTGTGATTGGCTGAAAGGACCGGACAAAGGTGTTTGCCAACAGCTCACGTTTATCGTGAACGTCAGAGTGCTTAATCGTATCGTCTATGTCGGAAATCACAGAAATGCCGGCAGGCGAGAGCAGTTTGGTATGCACTTTATGCGAGCGTGCCAACATGCCTCCACTCCACGCCTGAATTGTTAGAGTCTGCTCTCCCAAGCCGTTGTCTGCCGCTATCTTCTCAAGCTCACTGCGTGAAATAGTAAGTTTCGCCCAGGAGTGTTCACCGACGGAGGAGAGGTTTAGCGGGAGTAAGCGTTCTCCGACCCTGACAACCGCGGCTGCTGACCGTGCTCTACGCGCTACAAACAGACTGGCTCGTTTCCAATACAAACTCAGTTCGCTCTTATCGCAGCCTAAAGCTCTTGCAACTACTTTAAGTATAAATTGAGCTAATTTCGAGTCGTTGTGTTCGAACGACCAAGCGTGAATCGGAATATCTAGGCTTTCAGCGTCCGGGCTGGCGCCGCAAAGGGTGGGAAAAAATACGATTTCGCCGCGTGCTGCTCCCAGCATATCTTTCCTTGAAAGAGCGCCGTCATCAATCCAATTATCGGAGGCAATAAGCATCGTCTAAAACCGTAAAAGAGTGAAAACCAATTCTTATTACCAAAATGAATGCAGTGACTGTGACAGTCAACGAAGTAAATCGCATCAAACAAATAACTATTTGCTCGCTCGCGTTGGTTTAATCACGCCCTAACGAAGTTCTCATTCGTCTAACTGGGCTCGGCATTTTAGCTTTAGGAAGCGCCGCACTGTACGCGGAATCTAGGCAGGGTATGCCCCGATTACTTATTGCAACTGATGCTTGGAAGCCCCAAATTAACGGTGTCGTAAGGACGCTGACTAACACTATCTCGTGGCTTGTCGATGCAGGGTACGAAGTCGAAGTAATTCATCCGAATCTTTTTAGTAACATCCCCTGTCCGTTTTATTCTGAAATTCAACTTGCGCTGCCTGCACCTAGAAAAATTGCCAGGATAATAGAGAACTACCATCCACAGCATGTTCACATTGCGACTGAAGGACCGATTGGTCTCCAAGTTCGAAGAATCT
>JAUIIP010000001.1 GCA_030431555.1 bacterium | reverse complement strand
TTTTCCTCGTGGGACATAACTCAGCTGGATGTTCAGTATTTTTTCCAAGAATAAGTTTAGACACTTTGATTAGCCTCCTCAAGCTGTTCGTAAATGCCTTGGGTGGCTCTGTCGGGTTCTCTACGCAAGGACGGCGTGTTAGCAGCTGATTTGCAGTACATGAAGACTAGGAAATCGGCTGCTCCCGATGATATTCGCGAGTGGCTTTTGGGGCCAAGCTGAGATATCCTCTCTTAGCTCGCTGGCATACTGATCTAATTTTTCATAGGCTGCGGGCAGCTAAGACAAACAAAAGTAGGAGGCAGATTATGCCACAAGGTAAAGTCAAGTGGTTTGATGATCAAAAAGGTTACGGCTTCATTCAGCAGGACAGCGGCGACGATATTTTCGTCCACCACTCGGAAGTCGATGGCGGAGTTCTGAAGGAAGGCCAGGACGTCGAATTCGAAGTTGGCGAAGGTCGCAAAGGGCCTTGTGCCGTTAAGGTCAACCCTCGCTAAAAAAGGCCACAGCCTGCAATCTCCCGGATTGCTTTTTCGGCGAGAATCTCTCGTCCGAACAGCTGTGTCTTCATCATTTGCTTAGTGGCGTCGATTGGTTCTAAGGAATAAGCTTGCAGCATAAGTGTGAGCTGTTGTTCCCGGAGAGTCGTATGAATCGACGTCAGCTTTGCCTGTTTACCCTCGGCCAGGTCGGTATGATGAGCTTGGCACGGTACTTCTTTCAGTGGATCATCAAATTTTCTACGACGGATGCCGGAGGCAATACTCTGTTCGCAGCAGGCGCGGTTGGAGCTGTGCTGTTGGCGTTTCGCCTATTTGACGGCGTTACCGATCCTTTTGCGGGGGCGCTCAGTGACTATTGGGTCAGCAAGGGTCGCAGACGCAGAGAGCTTCTGATTTTTACCCTGCTCCTGCCCGGCATTGGCCTGGCGCTTTGCTTTCTACCTTCGGAAGCTATGAGTACCGCACTGCGCTGGAGCGTGCTTGTTTTCGGGATGTTTCTGTTTTTTGTCGGCTATACGTTTTACGCCATACCTTACTGGAGCCTGATAGATGACTACTCGTCAGGTGATCCACATCTTAGGCGACGGCTTTCAAATCTTCTTGGAGCAGGATTGCTGATCGCAACAGGAATTGGTTTTGTCATATCACCTCTGCTTGTCGATCAGATAGGTTACTTTTGGGGAGCGTGTGTTTTTGGTGTCTTGGCGTCAATCGGAATGCTCGGTCCGGTATTGGCGGATCCGCATCCTGCGCAAGATTTAGAGCCGTTGGATCAAAGCAGCGAATTTGCACCAGCTACTGCATTCCTGAGGGCATTCAAGCAGCCGCGGTTTGTTGGGCTTGTCATGCTTCTGGGCGGATCGCAAATGTCGCTAACGATAATGACTTCGGCGGCGCCTTTCATTGCTGTTGATCTCTTGAAGGGAACGGAGCAGGACGTCAGTCTTCTGCTTGGGCCACTACTGGCTGCTGCTCTTCCATGTTTTATCTTTGCTCCGCGTTTGTCTACGCGTTTTGGCTGGGAGAAAGTATTGGTAGTTTCTTCAATCTTGCTGGGGTTGGTTTATTGCTCAGCCGCGGCTGTCGGGGCAGACATCATAGTTTCGCCGTTTGTGACCGCAATGCTTATATTTGTGTGCGGTGGGCCGATGGTTGCAATGCTGCTGGCGCTCGAAGGCGAAGCGATAACTGACTGTGCAAGAGAAGCCGGCGGTGACTCTGTCAGTATGTTTTTTGGTGTCTACAACTTGGTTGTGAAAGCAATGAACGGAGTCGCTATTTTTATGGCTGGTGTGTTTGCAGAAATGTCGCGCGGTGTTCACGGCGACCAAGCAATTCGCTGGATGATTCTTGCGGCGGGCATTAGTCTTTTTGTGGGAATGACGGCTTACATTCTGATAGTCAGGCTGCGGTCAAGGCTGGAAGCGGCAGCTAACGCGGTGTGATTATAGGCACTTAGCCTGTTTCTCAGAGACTTTGCCTAAGGTTCGTCATCCTAAGTACACTATTTTAGTGCAGGGAGAAGTGTTGCCGGCCTGTTTTCATGACGCTGAACCAGATTAATTATCTAAACATCTTCTTAATGCTCGTTTCCTGCGCGTTTGCGTACTACATGCCGTATGAGCTGTTCCTATTTTCTTATGCCGTGCTGGGGCCCCTGCATTACCTGACTGAAATTTCCTGGCTTCACGATCGCAACTATTTCACGACGGGAAAATACGACTATTTATTTTTAATGGTACCAGCGGTCCCGGTCACTCTCGGCCTGGATTACCAGTTCATGCCGGGCGTCTACAGCAATACTATTTTGGTCTGGCTCGCCTTTGCGAGTGCACTGGGTATGGTGATTTTAAAGCGTACTGTTCAAAAGGTAATGCTCGGTGTGGCGCTGCTTTTTTGCGGGCTGGTGCTGGCTGGGTTTCCCAGCTTTGGCGTGCTTGTTTCACTTATGCTCCCGACAATAGTTCATGTTTACATTTTCACAGGACTTTTCATTTTATATGGCGCGCTGAAGAGTGAGAGCGCCTCGGGTTATCTGTCGTTTGCTGTATTTTTGTTTTGCGGTTTAATTTTTTTCGTCATTACACCTCCCGCTCATGGTTACGTTTTAGGCAGCTATGTAGAGAATGCAATTGCTCCCTTCAAGCCTGTGCAGGCTGAGCTGGTTAGGATGTTTGGGCTGGAAGGTTCGTGGGATGTGCTTGTCGCGGTTATGCGGTTTATCGCCTTCGCATATACGTACCACTACTTAAACTGGTTCTCTAAGACGAAGGTTATCGGCTGGCATGAAATATCACGCAGAAGACTGCTGGTGATAGTCGGAGGCTGGATATTCGCGGTAATGTTGTATGCGTTCAACTATACCGTGGGATTGATAGCGCTGCTGTTGCTCAGTTTGCTTCACGTTCTACTCGAATTCCCCTTAAACCACGTGTCCATAGTCGGAATTGGCTCTGAACTGAAGAAGCGATTCAGTTCCCAGAGTTAGCTCTCAGGGCAATCCCTAGGTGCCCTCATATGGTTTTAATGTGGTATCTGCTATTAAGCTGCAAGCTCGGCTGGTGGTTTCGCGGCTTATTAGGAGAGCAGTGTCATGTCAGAGTCATCCCTCGTATCGGGATTCTTCAGAGTACCCGCGGTCGCGCACTTAACTAAGCTTCCAAGAACTCGTGTTCTAAGCATGGCAGTTGGGGCAGCGTGTTTTACGATTGCCTTCTTGACGTTAGTCTTGCCGAAGGACAGCTCGATGGCAGTGTTCTTGCTCGATTATACCGTTTACTCTTCCTTCCCGTACCCGCTGACTATTCAGAACTTGATGTACATTCTATTTGCCGTTTGCCTAGGCGAGCTTTTTCTTCGCGCCTGGGCTGCACGACAGGAAATCAAACTGCTCGGCGAAAGTTTTCTCCCGGAAGATGATCACACTGTTTTGCGTGCAAAGGATCTAGGTGAGATTCGTCAGTCTGTCGCCCATCGCTTTACGGCGGATACCGGCATTCTCCCGTATTTGATAAATCTATGCATTCTTCAGTTCCAAGCGAGTCGCTCAGTTGATCAGGCCGTCAGTGTTTTAAACAGCAGTCTAGATTTAATCAGCCACAGAGTTGATCTAAACTATTCACTTACCCGGTATGTCGTCTGGGCGATTCCGACTGTAGGTTTCATTGGTACAGTTGTTGGCATTGCAAACGCATTGGGCTTTGTTGACCCGGATCATATGGATCTCGGCAAGGTTACCGGGAGTCTGAGCGTTGCTTTCAATACCACAATTATCGCGTTGGTTCTCAGCGCAGTTCTCGTGCTGCTTCAACACATTGTTCAAACTAACGAAGAGTTGGCGATGAACCGGGCGGGGGACTACACCCTAAAGAACTTGATTAATCGACTCTACGTCGAGAAGGAAGCAGCCTAGTTAGTCTTAGAGTGTTGCCTGATGCAGCGGCGTAACCGAGAGATAAACATCTTCAGCCTCTCGATGATGGATGTCATCTCGGGGGCAATGGGAGCCTTCTTAATAATTCTTATCGTCCTCGCACGGTACTATGAGGGTAGCCCGGAGAATTCTGAGAGTGTAGCGAAGCTGCAGCGCGAACTTAAGAAGGCGCAGGAAAAAATAGAACAAGTCGAAAAAATGTTTCGCGAGGCCGGCTCTGACGTAGATGTTGAACGGGTTTTGCGAGAGCTAAGCGAGGCCAAGCGGGCGATTGAGGATGCCAATAGGCGCATGGCGGATCTGCGAGACCGTTTAGACCAAGCTACTGCGATGAAGAATCGCTATCAGAAGGAAAACGAAAAGCTCAGCAAACGAAACAATCGACTCGAATGGCGCACTCCTTACCTAATTGACGTCTGGTTCGAATGTACCGGCATCGATGTGAATCTTTATTTGTATACCCAAGTTAAAGGCGAAGGTGGGAATGCGCAGCCATACTTCGATCCGAATATAAAACAAACTGATTTTTGGTCCGGAGACGAGTACGTTGACGATCCTTCAGGCCCTGGGTCTGACATTTGGATGATTCGCGATGTGCCCGGCGGCAACAGCTACAAGCTTTACTACTATCTACCCGGGGCGGATGCTAATACTAAAGACTGCAAGGTAGGCGGGGGTATCTTCGGCGCAAAGATTGCAGATCACAAACTTCCAGACTTGGTTCTAAACGGCAAGAAGACCTGGGAACTGGTTGGCTTCATTAATTACCCCGAAGAGGGTGACTACAACGTCGCCTTCACTGAGGCGACTAGTGAGCAGCGGGCCAAAGAGCGTGAAATCGTGGCCGAGTATGTAAAGCGCAAAAAGGAAGAAGCTGCCATGAAACCTCCCGAGAAAAGAGAGACGAAAGACAGGAAGACGGATGGTCCGAAAGCTGATCGCGGCAAGCAGGGCTCGTCGATGGTCCCGCAGCCCAAACCGGTTAAACGAAATTGGTGGAATCCATGGGGATGACGGAAGACGCATCGATGAAAATGCATCGCTGCGTATGCGGTGAAGTGTTTGATCTAATAAAGCATGAAAAATGTCCTGAGTGCGGAGCGGCTGGCGTCTCGAGTGGTTCGCGGGAGCAGACTCTTGCGCAGGCATTGGAGGCGTCTCCTGACATTTCACATTCTCCTCAAGCGGCTCAGCGCGACTGGAAAAAGATTTCAATGGCGTTTGCCGCAGTCTTCCTTGTGTACTTGATGCTGCGAAGCGGCAGCGACAAGACTGTTGGCGATACGGCGCAGTCGGCGGGAACGCAAGGCGAGGCTGTTGCGCATCTGGATATGTCGGACTCGCCGATGGGCAAGTTTGGATCAGATGCCTTTGAGCGAGTAGACGCAAAAGTCTCAGACGGTGTCGTCGATCCTAAGTTGGTTGGAACATGGCAGCAGACTGTTCGGACGATGAACGGCGAAGAGATATGGCAGATCGACGTTCGCTCAGACGGTACTTACGCCTTTAAAACCTCGGGAGGAATGGCTTCGGTTCAGCACGCCGGCGAATTTTCCGCCCAAAATGGAAAATGGAAGCTGCGCTCTACCAATACAGGCTGGAAGGATGGCGGGAGCTATTCGGTTCCACGCTCCAACCTGTTTGTGATGATGGGGGCCTTGGGGACAGGGCAGTGGGGAAAGGTAAAGTGAGTGCCCGCAAGCGCGGAATGCCGTATGGCGAACCGATCGCCGATGGAGCTGTGCAGACAAGCAGGCTTGTGCGCTGTGCCTGCGCCCAGGTTTATGACAGCTTAGTAACTCCAAGCTGTCCAACCTGTGGGGCGCTGCCGCCTGTTCCTTCCGCTGTGTCTCCTGACAGTAAACCTGAATCTGTCCTCGGCGACTCTTTGCAGCCGGACATGTGTGACTGGGTGTGGAAGGCAGTCGCCGGCGCAATTGCGCTGTTGTTGTTCGTAACGGTCGTGAAGGACATCCGTGCGTGCAATCAGCCGACGGGCCACTCAGTACTTCATTCAGGTAAGAGCTCGCAAAGAGCAGCGAGAGAATTTGCGTCGGATGGTGCACCGCCTGCCTTGCAGCCCAGTGATTTTGAAGAACGAACTCCGGAACCTAAGCAGCACAGCGTCGACAGTCGACTAGTCGGTATTTGGACAGCTCAAATTTCCACAAATGACGGGCCGCGTTCAGCAGAGCTCTCAATTGAGCCGGAGTCACGCTATTCGTTTGTGCTTCCGAGTCCCAAGGGCACTTGGAAGCATTCAGGTGTATTCTATACGGATGGGGGCGCGTATCGTATGGAGCAGCAGCCTGAGGCTCCAGGCAGTAAAGTCTGGAAAGATTCCGGACCATATACGGTCCATTCTCCGTCTTCGTTCAGCACCAACGGTGCGCTCAAGGTTACATGGAGCAAGCAACCCCCAGCGACCGCTCCGCAACGCAAGGGCAAGTGGCCGCTGCAAAAGCTTTGGGGCGGCTCGGACTATTGGAATGACTCCAGGTTTCGCCGCGGTGCGCGAAGGTGACATGCCATACTAAGCGAAATTTAAGCCCTGATAATCACAGGTTTTTGGCTGGAGTTTCAGTCTAAGGTCCTTGCCTAGATCCTGGGCTTTCCTTATTGGAACTGTGCAAATATACTGCCGCGAGTATGAACGCTAGATCGGAGAACATTCTTCCAATTGAGAGGGCAGCTCAAGCTGACGCGGGCCTGCAGCGCTGCGCGATTGCCGAAACAGCGCTGGCGACTACTGCCTTGCAGCTACTGCCGGGTGTTCGCAGAAAGTTGGAGCTCCTCGAGCGGGCATGTGCTTGGCAGAACAGCTTTGCTCGTACTGAACTTAAGGATGAAACGATAGCGCTAATTGCTTTTTGCGCTGGAGCGGAGCGCAAAAACATCAAATTGCTCCTTCACTCCATCTCCTGCCAGAGTTTGCCGCCGACTGAGATAGTGTTGTTTGGAGCGTCGCATACGCTGCTTCAAGAATGCACCCTAGACTTTCCCATACTTGCCGGACGGCTTTCGGCGGTGCAAGTGGAAGAAGAGGTCGATATCGACCTCCTGCGAGAGACGGTCTCTGGAATGGAGTCGCGTCGAGTGCTGCTGCTTGATAAAGAGCTTATCTTAAACCCTCAAGCGCTGTTCATCGCTGTCAAAAATGCAATTGCACTCGATTCTCCTGTTCTATTTAGTAATCACCTCGTAATGCGCAGTAGCTTTAAAGTCGCCTCAAAATATATGAGACGCTCTGAGCCCGGTCCGTACGATTTACTGTCGTTCGATCATACCGGCGGCTGCCTGTGTTTTGGCAGAGAGTTTCTAAGCACCGTTCTAGCAGACAACTTGCTGGACGCTGCGAGCAGCAATGTATTCTTTTGGACTCTTGCGGCTTCAGCCCAGATGGCCGGAGCCGACCCCAGGCTGATACCGCTTTCATTAAGCTTTCAGTCGCTCGGTAGTTTCAATAAAAATCTGCCTGACTACGAGTCAGTGCGAAACCTGTCCACGTTGATTGCTCAGCGGCTGGAACTGCCGCTCGAAGAGCTGCATGAGGAGTCGATAGGACTTCTGTCAGCCCGAGCCGTTACTCCAGTTTTTGCACCTGTTGAAGGGCGCCTCAACGTAGTTATTCCCTTCAGAGACTGTGCTGACGATACAATTAAATGTCTAAAATCTCTTAGCAAGCAGCAGGGACTGGGAGAAGTCAGTGTGTCGCTTGTAAATAATAACTCTGCTCCGGAAGAGCTCGAGAGAGTTCGACAGTTTGTTAACGAAAGCGTTAGCAGCGCTTTTCGTGTGCGCTTTGTTAATGACACCGACTACTTTAATTTTGCACGTCTGATTAATGTCGGAACGCGAGCTGCAGATGCTGACTTTTACCTATGGCTTAACAACGACGTAGAATTGCTCGACTCCAAGACAATTGCTCGGATGCTGGGGTGGATGCGGCTGCCGGACGTTGGAATTGTCGGAGGTAAGCTCTTTTACCCCGATTCAAGCGTCCAGCACGGCGGCATCGTTTTTAGTGCTCTTGGCCCCAAAAATGTGGATTCAGTGGGTGAGTACCAAGATCTCTGCCGAGAAGTTGACGGTGTGTCCTTCGCGATGGCTCTGGTTCGTAGGGAGTTGTTTGAGGAGGTCGGCGGTCTTGATGAATTCTTATGCCCAAATGGTTTTGGGGATGCTTTGTTTTGCGAGACTGCTAGAGAGACCGGTTGGCGGACAATATACTCTCCACGAGCGACCGCGTACCACTACGAGTCTAAGAGCCGTAAAGAGCAGGTTGAAGATCAGGAGCGCTTTGAGCTTTCGCTGGCTGGAATCGATATTGCCGAGCGCTATCGAGAGTTTCACTCTGAGCGACGAGCCGAGGAGTTTGATATTTTGGCAAGTGAACCGATAGATCGTTTGGCCGCTATCCTCTTGAATAATAGAACGGCAAGGAAGTACTTGAATTTTTTTGCCGCTCCGGTTATGGAGCTTGGCCGCTGGGCAAAGAATTCTTTTTTTCAACGCTGATTTTTGATGTTCCTCCTTGCTCGGCATCCGTCCTTGAGGTTAGGGACGGAACCATATATCTTTAGCGAACTGTGAGCGTAGAAAGTCCGGACAACATAGCGATTATTGACTGCGGAACGAACTCTGTTCGTTTTTACGTATTCGACATTGGTCGAAGCGGCAAAATAGTGCCCCGCTGCAAAGAAAAAATTATGATCCGTCTTGGTGACGGTCTGTTTGATGACAACTGTTTGACACAGGAGGCGAGACAGCGCGGCATTGCTGCGTTTAAGTATTTCAAGGTGCTGCTTGAACAATTTTCACCAGAACTTGTGCGAGCTGTCGGTACAAGCGCTTTGCGAGAGGCCGATGATTCAGCGCAGTTCGTAGCAGAAGTGCAGCGCGAAACCGGAATTGAGATAGAAGTTATTTCAGAAGAAGAGGAAGCGCGTCTTATTGCTGTTGGTGTGACGGCCGGCGTGTTTGAGCGGTCCGGTGAGCCGCTGGTACTGCTTGATATCGGTGGGGGTTCAACTGAGCTAAGCCTCTGCCACGGTGCCGATATAGAGTTTTCCACAAGTCTGCGTTTTGGCGCAGCTCGTTCTCAGCAGAACTATCTAAAGTCTGCTCCGCCGCGAGAAGAGGCACAGCTGCAGCTTCGCCGCGCTTTGCGCAGCAAGCTTGACGAGCTTTCGAAGAATTTTTCATTCAATCACGCACAAAAATTAATAGGCTCCAGCGGCTCAATTCGAGCGCTTGGCAAGGTTTGTACGCATGCAGCGGGCGAAAATGGTCCATTCGACAGGCGCGATCTCGGCTCGTTTATCAAACGAATCGAAGTGATGGATAAATCAGAGTTGGCTATGATTCCGGAACTCGAGCCGCGGCGCGTTGACCTTATTCTAGCAGCTGCTTTAATCCTGGATGAGGTTGCAGCTTATTTCGGTGCTGAGGAAATCACGCCGACCTCCAAGTCACTAGTCGACGGCATTTTGCACGACGCCCTCACGCTCTCGGCCTAATGAGCGCAGGACAGCGGGGGGGAGCAGCCAAAGCAAGCGTGCATAAAAATCTCCATTTTCTACAGAGAAATCAACACATACTGCCGAGGCTTTTTTAAGTTTAGCGATTGAGCGTTCCGCACCGGCGATTAGTAAGCCGAGCAGCGTCGACAGATCGGGTTCGTGCCCGATTAGTACGATGACGGCACTATCGCTCGAATCGGCAAGTCGGTCGACGAGGGAATCCAAGTCGCCACCCGGTTCCAAATCCGGGTCCTCCCCGAGCTCTGCGTCCGGGTAGTACTCAAATAAAATCTGTGCAGTTTGCTGCGCCCGTGTTAGGGAGCTGCTGACGATTGCGTCGACTCGATCGACCACGGTCTTGAGCCCTAAGCAGGCTTGATGCAAGCGCGATATGCCGCGTTCGGTGAGCGGGCGCAAGCTGTCGTCCTCGCTCTTGTCCGCCCAGGCATCGCGGTCTTCAGCAATCGCGTGTCGCAGAATAATAATTTTCACTTCGCAATCCGTTATTCCATATGGCCGTTCGCCTGAGCTTTGGCGAGCCGCATCAGAGTTTCATGTGGGCCGACCGCTTCGGTATCGCTAGATCGTCTCCGCACGTAAGTGCCGTCAGACTGCATGTCCCAAGCCTGCCTGTTGTCATTTAAGAGAACTTCCATTATCTCCCAACACATCTTGTGTCCGAGCTTTTCGGAAACTGGCGCTATCACCTCTACTCGCCTATGCAAATTGCGCCCCATCCAATCCGCGGAACCTATGTAGAAGTCTCCTTCTAAGGGATCTTTAGCGCCGTTTTGGAAGAAGTAGATCCGCGAATGCTCGAGCAACCGGCCGACTACTGATACAACACGGATGTTCTCGCTTAAACCCTTTACTCCGGGGCGCAGGCAGCAGATCCCGCGAACGAGTAAGTCGATTTGCACACCGGCCTGGGAAGCTTCGTAGAGCGACTGAATAATAAAGCGGTCCTCCAGGCTGTTCATTTTTGCAACGATTCTGGCCGGTCGTCCTGCCTTCTTGTGTTCGATTTCGCGCCGAATCATCGATATGAATCGCTCGTTCATATTGAGCGGCGCAACAAGCAATGTTTGATAGTCGTCCTTTAGTGAGCGGCCGGTCAGGTAATTGAAGAAATGCACGAGTTCGGAGGTATACTCACTTTTAGAAGTAAATAGTCCAACATCCGTGTAAAGGTTCGCTGTTTTGGCGTGATAGTTTCCGGTGGCTAAGTGAGCGTAACAGCGAATACCTTCGAGTTCCTTACGCACTATTAGTAGAGTTTTCGCATGAATCTTGAGACCGGGAATGCCGTAGACGACGTGCACGCCGGAATTCTCGAGCTTTTGGGCCCAAGTAATATTGCGCTGTTCTTCGAATCTGGCTTTCAATTCCACAAGGCAAACGACGTCTTTCCCTCGCTGCGCTGCTTCAATCAGCAGCGGGATAAGCGGTGATTCATCGCCTACTCGGTAAACTGTCATTTTTATTGAAACGACTCGATCGTCTTCCACCGCTTCCCTGACAAATCGCTCAACGCTGAGGGCAAAGCTCTCAAACGGATGATGTACGAGCACGTCCCTGTTGCGAATCAGGCTGAACATGTTTGAGTCCTGCGGGAGAGAAGCAGGTGTGGCCGGATGCCAAGTCTGGTATTTGAGTTCCGGAAGCGATGTGCCAAGAAATTCCGGCAGGTCCAGGCTGTAGAGTTCCCCCGTGTGTTCGTAAACATCGTCCGGGGTGAGCGAGAGCTCTTCAATTAAAAAATTAAGTATCCAAGCATCCGGATTGGCACCGTGTTCAAGGCGAACAACATTCGCGACTCGGCGCTGGCGCAGTTCTTCACGAATCAGCTCGAGCAGGTCCTCTGCTTCTTCTTCATCGATCTCAAGATCTGCATTTCGGGTAACGCGGAAAGGCATTACGGCGCGTATTTCCATATTTGGAAATACTTCGTGCAAGAATTGCTGAATTAGCTCGCGAACCAGCAGGAACCGGTAGTGGTTTCCGGGCGCACCCGTGTCCAGTCGTAGCCATTGAGGATCGAGATCGCTTATTTTGACTCTAGCGAACAGCGGTTCTTCAATTTCGGGATGCCGCAAAGAGACGCCGAGTGACGTTGATAAGTTAGAAATAAACGGGAAGGGATGTCCCGGGTCGACTGCAAGCGGAGTCAAGACGGGAAAAATTTGCTCCCTAAAATGCCTTTCAGCAAACTGCATCTCTTCTGCACTGAGTTCAGACCAGTCGGTTATCAACTCGATGCGACTTTCACCGAGTTGGGGTTTTAATTCTTCGAAGAAGACCCGCTCCCATTCGACCATTTGTGGGATCAGGAAATGTCGAATCGCTTTTAGCTGCCGCTCGGGGGTCATTCCGTCAACACTCGGCGCAGTTACGCCGGCGGCGATATGGCGTTTTAGCCCGCCGACACGCTTCATGAAAAATTCGTCTAAATTGCTTCCGAAAATGCGCAGAAAGTTCAAGCGCTCGAGCAGCGGAACGTCTTGGTCTGAGGCCTGCTCTAGGACTCTGGAATTGAACTGAAGCCAGCTAAGTTCTCGGTTTATGTACCTGTCTTCGAGATTGATCAGGTCGGACATTATGTTTGCCGAGTCACTGCTGCGGGGGGTTTCCATTGTCTCCTTAAAAGGCGATTTCTAATGAGTGTCTTCCACGAGGAGTCGTCACTTCCCGCGTCGGACATTAAATAGTGGTTTAGTATACTAAATTCGCGGCTATTGTCCTGGATGCGAATGTTAGAAAAGTATGAATTGCTTGGTATTAAGGTGGTTATTCACGCGCGGCGCGATATTTCTCATGGAGTTCGAGTAGGACATCTTGAGCCCGCTTATCCAGACCTTTGCGCGCCATGCGTTGCGAGCTAAGCGATTTCTGTATTCGTTTCTCGCTGTCACTTAAGTTTATGGCATCAAACAGGAAATCTAAATTGTGCTTTCCGTCGGCCAAGGGTCCGAGCAGACACTTGTCTGGGATTTCAACGTCTATCGTCGCAAAGTCGTGCTTTTCCGAGCAACTGCTGAGCGGCTGGTTTTTTCCGATTCTGTCGTATACGTCGATCTCGGCAATTACCCGCGCCTGGTCACGGTTGTTTAGGGATATTACACCCGGAGCCCGGTAGCGCGATTTTGTCAGGCTGCCGGCACCCGCCAGCTCTCGAAGTCTGAAAAATGAGTCAGTTGTGATTGGAACTGAAAACTCCAAGCGCTCGAACGAATCGTGATGGGGTTGACGTCCTTTGATCTCCAGGCAAGTTTCGCCTTCGCCATGTGCCTTTGTGATTGTGCGGATGCGGGCCTGAGTTATTCGCAGATCGCTCGGAAGCAGCCCTACGCCTGCGAGTTCTCCGGCGAATACACTAATCAGCGGAAAATTATCCGGGGCGAAATAATGCTGCTCTATCGTGATTTTCTCGAGATTCTTTACATTCAAATAGTCGCCAAGCATCGAAAGCGGCATAAAAAAGCGAAGCTCGCGCTCTATAGAAACCTTAGCCGGTGCATCCTCACCCGGATGTTCACCGATATCTGTGGCGGGGATTGAGCGACGCTGGCCGCTTAGTTCGTCCCGCCATAATTCCTGCGCAAGGTTGCTCAAGTGAAGTTCCTTAAACTTTTACTAGTGTTAATAGTGGTCTGCTACGCCGCTTCTCGCAAGCAATTTGTTGTTAGAAGTTCGAAGCTTAGCCTCATACTGTCTACATCCGCGCTAATCGGCGAATGATTTGCCAGATTTCTGTTGGCGCTTTAAAGATTAGCTAGACTGTTAAATCTCACTCTGGAGACCACTATTGTTTGAAGCAATCGACACCCCGTTTTTGGCCGGAGGCAGGAATAGCCTTGCCGCCCTGTCCTCAGAGACAGAGCCGCCCAAGAACTCGCCGGGAAAGAGTGCCTGTAAAAAGCACCTGCAGTCCTCGATTGACGAGCTTCGCGAGCTGCAGCGAAAGCTCTACGCCAGCGACCGTCGAGCGGTGCTGCTGGTGTTTCAAGCGATGGATGCCGCGGGTAAAGACAGCACAATTCGAGCTGTGATGACTGGAATCAATCCGGCTGGATGTCAGGTGTACAGCTTCAAGCAGCCTTCGAGTGAAGAGCTCGATCATGACTTCCTATGGCGCACGGTCAAGTGCCTTCCTGAGCGCGGAAGAATCGGTATTTTTAATCGCAGCTACTACGAAGAGGTGCTCGTAGTTAAGGTCCATCCGGAGATACTGCAAGCGCAGCGCCTGCCCAGTACAGCCGAGGCCGATGAGCTGTGGGAGCAGCGCTACCAGTCTATTCGCGATCACGAGCTGCACCTGGCTCGCAATGGGACCGTTATAATTAAGTTTTGGCTTAACGTTTCGCGTGATGAACAGCGGCGACGCTTTCTTAAGAGACTAAGGGAGCCTGAGAAGAACTGGAAATTTGCTGAGGCTGATGTTCGGGAGCGGCGGCTTTGGGATAAGTATATCGAAGCTTACAAGCAGGCCGTCGATGCGACGTCGAGGCCGTGGGCACCTTGGTATGTCATTCCTGCCGACGACAAACCGTATATGCGAATGGTTGTAGCAGATACGATCGTGAAGTCTTTAACCAGCCTTGGTCTAGTTTACCCGAGTGTTGATGAGAAGCGTGCGCAGCGCTTCGGCGAGATAAAAGCGCTCTTGGAGAGCGAAGGCTAATTCAGCTTGCGGATGAGATTCGCAGTGTCCACTCGGTGATATAATCCGGGTTCGTCACGGTTTCCCCGGTTGACGGCAGCTCATAATCTCCCTTCGGCGGTCGCTCGTAGCTGCCGAAATGCGGAGGCAAAGTGACTTCCTCCCCGTTATTCGGATTTTTAAGCACTACCTCTTGGTCGTTAATTTTGGTGATCTTGCCGAAGAAATCTTTCTTCTCGACCGTGTTCCCGTCTTCGTCGTTGAAGCTGAATCGCACCAACACTATGCTGCCAAGCTCGGGGGTTGGAGCGTCGGAGTACTCTTGGTTTGACATGGCATTCACCCTGGCTCGTAGTTACGCGTTGTAAAGCGTAGCAGCCTATTGCCGGATAGCCCAGAAATTTAGCTCAGGCTATTCTGATGTGCCCTTTTACCATCACTATGCCTGTTCCACCGATCTGCAGCGAGTAGCTATCCCTGTCCAGGCGCTTGCCCCAGCTGTGAATTACGCTAGGCATGCCGACGGCGTGACCCTGTTCGGCGGTCATATGGGCACTGTCATCCGTGAACTGAATTCTGCAGTCCATCAGGTAGGCAAGAAGTGCGCTGTTGCCCACGCCGCAGGCGGGATCCTCAATACCGTCACGCGGGCAGATGTTTCTGGTATGGAGATCGCAGCCGTCCTCTTTGGCTTCAAGTGCGAACACCTGGGCCTCTGCAAGGCCAAAGCGCTCGCATAGTTTTGCTAGCTGTTCCTTTTTTCGCTGGACTTTCATCAAAGTGTCAATCGAGTCAACTCCGAATACGAGGTGCCCCAGACCTGTATCCACCCCGCGTATTGGGTGGATGATTGCCTTGGAGTCGATTCCAAATACATCCGCGATATCTGAGCCGAATAGAGGCGTCTTCACGAATCGCGGCTGCGGCTGGTCCATCCGTACAAATAGACCCTCGCGGCTGCTTACAAGGTCGACTTTTCTGAGCCCGGATTTAGTTTCCTGCCTGAAGCTGTTCCTGCCGTTAATGCTGAACTTTCCATCTTCTACGAGAGCGATCCAGGCGGCGATCGTTGGATGGCCCGCAATCGGCAGTTCCTTTATCGGAGTGAAGTAGCGCAGTTTAATATCGGCTTCAGGGGTGTCCGGCGGACATACGAAAGCTGTCTCGACGAGATTTAGCTGTCGTGCGACTGCCTGCATCTGATCGCTTGTAAGCTCTGCCGCGTCGGTGACAACTCCTGCCGGATTGCCGCCAAAGGCTTTCGCTGCGAAGGCATTTACTACATAAAAGTCGACCATGCGTCCCTGCATGCTTACCGCGCTCCCAGCACAGATAATCGTTTCTGGGCGTTCCGTAAATTGGGGTCTAGCCTTAGGGCCTCTTGGTAGGATTTAATTGCGTCCTGCTTTTGCCCTAGTTTTTCGTAGGTTTCACCGAGTGCGTAATGCACCAGGGCGTTGTCTGGCTCGCTTTTTAAGCCAAGCTGATAAAGAGTCGCTACCTTGTCGTAGCTTTTTTCTTGTTTGAAAATATCAGCCAGATTGTAAATACAGCGACTATAAGTTTTATCGATTTTCAAACACTGACCGTAGGCTTTTTTCGCCTCTTCGTATTTTTTCATTTTGAAAAGCGTAAAACCGACATTGTTATGCAGCAGCGGCTTTTCGGGCGAAATCTCTAAAGCATTCTTATACGCGTTGAGAGAAGAGTCCAGATTGCCGAGTTCACCGTAAACATAACCCAGACTTGCATGAGAGTTTTCGTGGAGCGGATCGCGGCTTACGGCGGCGCGAAAGCTCTCAGCAGCTTGCTGAAGTTTGCCTGCGTTTATCAGAACGTCTCCTTGCTTAAAATAAATTTCCGCATCGTCCGCTCCCATCTCAATCGCTTTTGTATAGAGCTCCGCCGCTTTGTCCCAATTCTTATTTGCTTTCTCGGTTTCAGCGTCTGAGAGCAGGCTCTGCCAAGGATTATCGGCCGATGCCTGCGCCGGGTCAGATGGATTTTCGGAATTATCCAGTTCGACCCAGTCGGGAGCGCCTTCAGGTTTTTGCTCAGACGTATTTATCTGATGCTCCTTAGCTTCCGGCGTGCCGGGTTCGTCGTCCGATATAACAAAGAAAGAACCGACAAGGAAAACAACAGCAGCCGTTGCGATCAGTCCGAACAGCTCCTTCTTGGGCGGCACTTTGACTTCGATCTTTAATGAAGGCGTCGAAGTCGCAGGAGTATCGCTCTTTTTGATTAACGATCCGAAGCTGACGGGCGTGCCTGGATTGATGCCGGCGGCATTTGCGAGCGCGCTCGCAAACTCACTGACAGTTGCGGGCCTTTTGTCGGGCTCCTTCTCGAGGGCGGCTCTAACGACCTCCTCGATTTCAGACTTGATATTGACTTTCTTGCTTAGGTCTTCGAAACGCGGAGGCGCCTCACTCATATGCTTCATCAGTACGGCAACTACGGAGTCCGCCGTAAATGGGACCTGCCCGGTCAGCATTTCGTAGGTGATGATGCCCAATGAGTAAATGTCCGACCTGCCGTCGATCTCTGACTGCCGGGCCTGCTCCGGCGAAAGATACTGTGGAGTTCCTGTGATAGTGCCGGTTTGAGTAAGCTGCATCGACTGGGAACTGCTGTCCTCAGTCATAATCTTAGCAATCCCGAAGTCCAGCACGATCGCCCGCTCGGTGCCGTCCTTGGCGCTGCTCAGGATTATGTTATCCGGTTTTAAATCTCTATGAACGATCCCAAGTTCGTGCGCCTCACCAATCGCTCCGCTTACCTGCTCAACAATAGCTACGACTCTGTCGATCGAAAGGGCGCCGTGATCGTTAATGACCTGTTTTAATGTCCGTCCCTCTACATACTGCATCACCAGGTATGGGCTGTTCTCAAAGATTCCAAAGTCATGGATGGTAATAGCATTGGGGTGTTCAATCTTGCTTGAAGTTCGCGCCTCTCTCTGGAACCTGACCAGAAATTCATTTCTGGCGTCACCATCCAGCAGGTGATGATGCAGCACTTTGAGCGCCACTGTGCGGTTCATCATTTTGTGCTCGGCACGGTAAACGGCACCGAAGCCGCCGCCCCCGAGCTTGGAAAGTATGTGATACTTGTTGTCGATCGTCTTGCCGATCAGAGGGTCTTCATTCGGCTGATCGTCGACCAGGAAGCTCCCATCGTGCGGACAGGTAGTCTTATCGGACTCAAATCGCGCCCCGCAGTCGGGGCACATCTTCTTGTCTGATTTTGTTTCTGATTCGGCAGCCACCTAATTAGCAGAGGGTCGGACCGCTCCCGTAAGTGATGACGGTGCCTCGTCCTCTTCCTCCTTAACGCTTGAACTGGCGCTAGATTTAGTGGTCGTTTTGGGAGCGCTGGAGGTCGAGTGGGAGCGCTTCTTGGTAGTCCAGAGGTTGCCGCCCGGATCGGGAATTCCCCACTTCTTGCTGCAGGCAGTTAAACTCGAGCAGAAAAGACAGATTACGAATATTGTGAATGCTTTGCGCATACGCTCCTCAGCAGGTGATCGAAGGGTCAACCACCCTTTATCTACAAATTTACTGCTTACTTTACAAGTACTTTGCGCCAGGTCAGGTGTAGGGCATGTTACCTGCGGCAGATAACATTTCCTTTAAGAGGACACGTCAATGATTAAAGAAATAATTGCCGAGCTTCAAGCGGAATCGGAGGCTACGCGCAGGGTGCTGCGAGCGATCTCTCAGGACAAATACGATTGGAGGCCTCACGAAAAGTCGATGCCGGCTGGCGAGCTCGCAATGCACGTAGTGCAGCTTATGGCGGGCATGTCGGAGATCCTAAGCCGAGATACTTTTGACAGGAGCGAAATGAGGCAAACTCCCGCCGCCCCGACTTCCAGTGATGAACTGGCGGCGCTGCATGATAATAATCTTCAGCTTGTTTGCGACACCTTGTCGAGCTGGTCGGAGGAGAAGGCGATGGGCGTCTGGAAGTTCACGGACGGCGACAAGATAATTATGGAGCTGCCCCGGATAGCCGCTGTGCGAAGCTTTCTGTTGAATCATATATATCATCACCGGGGACAGCTCACTGTTTACTTACGGCTTCTCGGTGTGCCCGTTCCTTCGTGTTACGGTCCTACCGCTGATGTAAATCCGTTTGTTTAAGCGAGCGCCTGAGAGTTAATCCTTGCCGTGTGAGAGCTTGCGTGCCCAGGGCGTCAAGAGCCACCACAAGACTCCACAGCTAAGAGGAAAAGCGAAGAGAAAAACCCAGAGGTTAATATCCCAGGCTCGAAGGATTTGTTCGAGTGTTCCCGCCAGATAGTTGGCGACGAACACGCCTGCAAAGAAGGTAGCCATCATCATACTCACCATGCGCCGTGGCGACAGTTTCTGAACTACAGAAAGTCCGACGGGCGAGATGCAAAGCTCGCTGACCGTGATGAAAAAGTAAACTGCAACGAGCCAAAGCGGCGAGATTCTCGCCTCTGACCCAGAGGCGAGAAGCGCATCGGACCTTTGCTGCGCTGCGAACATGACTACGAAAGCTACACTTAATATCATCAAGCCGTAGGCTTGACGGCGAATGCTGGACATATGTCGAAAACGACCAGACCACATTCCTGCAAACATCGGCGCAAGAATTATGATCCAGGCGGGATTGACGCTCTGAAAAAATGTCGCGGGGATATCAACTCCCAAAAAACTCAATTCGGTGCGTTCTTTGGCGAAAAGATTGAGTGTGCCGCCGGCTTGCTCCAAACCTACGATAAAAATTGCCATCGCAAGCGTTGTGATCCCAACCATTATCAAGCCGTCCTTCTCCTCTCTTGATAGAGGTTCTGCGAGTTTGCCTTTGCCGAGGTTATTCAGCGCCCAAATCAAAGCGCAGATCAGCAGCAGCCGCCACGCGATTCGCCAAAGTTCGTTTGTGTCTTCCGGGATTAGCAGCGGCATATTCCAAACTAGCGCGAGGAAGGGTTTGGCTAATAACGCGAGAACAACTACCGCAATTGCCAGGATAGATAGACCTGCTGCAAGCAGCTTATCTGCTGAAGTCAGCATCGGCGAATTCTTTCGCGAAGCACCTCGAAAGGGCGGCAGTCCTGCTGAGCCGAGAGTCTGCTCTTTGGCGAGAAACCAAAGCAGCCCGATTAGCATTCCGACTCCAGCCGCTCCGAAGCCCCAGTGCCATCCAATCGTCTCGCCTAATGTTCCGCATACTAACGGTGAAAAAAAAGCTCCGAGATTAATTCCCATATAAAAGACGGTGTAGCCGGAGTCCTTTCTTTCATCGCCGTCTTCGTATAATCCTCCGACCATCGTGGAGACATTCGGCTTAAAAAACCCGTTCCCGACGATGAGCAGGCCTAGTCCGGTTTCAAACAAAGTTTCAAAAGCCATCGCAAAATGGCCGGCCGCCATGACGACGGCACCTACCAAAACAGAAATTCTTTGCCCTAAGTAATGGTCTGAAAGCCAACCGCCCAGTAGTGGTGTCAGATAAACGAGCCCGGTGTAAGTCGCGTAAATCAGCAGTGCGTCGTCCTTGGTCATTCCAAGTCCGCTGCTTTTGTCCGTAAGGTATAGCACTAGAAGCGCGCGCATTCCGTAGAACGAGAAACGTTCCCAAGCCTCTGTGAAGAACAGTGTTTTAAGTCCTGCGGGGTGGCCAAGCCACGGCGTAAAACGAGATTTCATTTTCGCGCTCCAGGTGTCTCATTCATTGCAGTAGTAAAGCGCGTTCTAGATAATATTGCAGCTGAAATAAGCAGGAACGACCCAGCATCAACCTTTCGTAATCTAAGAAGGCAGCTGCGGGTTGCGAACAAGTGTTCGCAACCCCTTGCTGCTAAGCAAGCCTACTCTGCTCGCTGTTGCTACGCGGCTAGTGACCTTACTGCCCGCTCAAAACGCTCAAGGCAAAGTGCAATCTCCTTTTGCGTGATTGTAATTGGCGGACAAAAGCGAATAGAGCGAAAGCCGCAGCCAACCACGAGCAAGTCATTCTCGAGGCAGGCGTTTATCAGCTTGCTGCGCGTTTGCGCGTCAGACACGTCAACTGCGGCGAGCAAACCGTCGCCTCTAACGTGGCTGAGCATCCTGCGTCCGACCTCCGAATTGCGAATTCGCTCAAGGCCGTCACGCAATAAGGAACCGAGTCCGATACTGAGCTGCATCACTTTGCTCGTCTCAAGGAATTCGAGCATTGCACGCAGCCTGACGTCCGCGACCGGATCGCCCGACCAAGTCGAGCTTACTCGCGACTCGGGCTTAGCCAGCGGATGCCACGGATAGTTTTGAGTAAACTGCTCTGTTGAGAGCACTCCACTCATTCCGAACTTCTTGCCGAAAACAACCAGATCGGGAGTGACATCGTACGCCTCGTGGAGAAAAACTCGTCCGCAAGCAAAAGCAGTTTGGATTTCATCAATGATGAATATTCCGCGATACTTGCGAATCAGTGACTCGAGTTCCTGAAGAAAGCGCGCCGAGTAGAACTGATAACCACCCTCGCCGAGCATTGGCTCCATGACAAAACCAATGAATCGCTCGCCAAGAGCTTTCATCTTCTGGTCGATGTCGTAAAGCGCTTCGTCTTCTCGAGCACGAAGATCTTCAGGATTCTCCCGTTCGCCAATAGTTGGGCAAGCTACTCGTTCAACACAATCCATCACAGGCATGTTGTGGTGCTTGCGAAGGTCGTATGACTTTGTCAGCGACAGTGCCAAGACACTGCGGCCGTGAAAGCCTGTCTGCGGCGTAAGCCAGCGACCTTCTTTCTCCAAGTTCAGCGAAACGTCATCTTGACGGCAGTAAAAGCCGATTTTGCATGCGCACTCCACCGCACGAGCACCCTCTGTGAAGAAGATGCTGTGAGTATAATAGTTGCGCATTACGGTTCGCTGAAAGACCGGGCCAAGCATGCCGCGAAAGGGTGTGCCGAAGTCGCCGCTGGCAAAGCGGCACCTTGCTGCAAGTGCAAGTTCGTTCGATACGTCTTCGCTCATCAAAGCCGGGTGGTTGTAGCCAAGAAGCATACTTGCCACATGTCCAGCCATGTCGAGCACGTGACGCTTATTGTGCCGACCGGTAACCGGATCTCCGAGAACATACATCATGCAGCCGAAGCTTTGCTCCGGACTGAATGTGATGCCTGCCTCTGGTGTTTGACCGATCAGCTCAATGTTGCCGATTACTTGCTCTTGCGAGCTCGGGTAGTAGTCCACTGGTGAGTAAGACTTAGTCATAGAAAAATCTCCGGAAAGAATGTGTTGCCGGGCAAGCCGGCTGTGAAAAAACAGTACTGTTGCTCAGCCTCGGTGAGGCGGAAGCGTTGAGGCTGCACCTCAACGCTTCCGCCTGCGTGGCAGAGCAGGTTCCGGAGTGTGAACCTTGGTGCTGGGTCGCCCTTAACTGCAGCGCAGAGCAGCAGCAAAGGACGACGCTGTTTCTAACTCTGATTGGGAATACACAGCCTCGATGATCGGAGGCGGCCTGCAGCCCGACGCGGCAGCAGTTTATTCGGTTGTAAGGAACAACCGACTACGACGTGCTTCCAGACTCCCGAAGTCTGCAAGCTAGAGATAAAGATATAATCTCCTAGCAGTTTAATCAAGTATGGGAGGGTGACTGCTGGGACGTCAGCGATTGGGATGTGATTACAGTCACTTATCGCCTGCGTCTTAAATTAAGGCAACGCTAGCCGAATCAGTGCTCATAACTTTAGGTAGGAAGGGGAACTTCCTGAGGGAGAAATCGTTACGTTGTTGTTGATAGCTAAAGGAGCTGTCAGCAATGCGTGTCACAAGAAACCGCCGTTCCGGCACTCGGTTCGACAATACTCACAACTATTTCCGAAGCCTGGCTTTCGTCAGTACCAGAGTCAAACGGCTGTTGTTCCTGTTTGCATTTGGCCTCGCTCCGTCAGCAGCCTTCGCCCAGGTCGAGGGAACGGACGAGGGTGCCGCGGTGATGATGGACGGCTGGGTTGATGCTTACGATGCTAACGCGATAGCTGATGCGTACAGCGGGGACTCGACGCTGAACCACGGTTACAAAAGGACCCCGATACTTTTTGACAACTACACTGACGAGAACTGGAATGCGAGCGGCATAACTGCGCGACGCAAATATCCAAAACTGCGTGAGCGCTCTACCGCAATTGATAATGTTCCTGATTTGAACAACTTGGTGAGTTCCGGCGAGTATCCGCTGCCTGATCCAAATAGTCTAGTTCAGTCACTCAGTACGGATGATGAAATTACGCGATCTACGATGGCCGTTTACCAACCGCTGCATAGAATAAAGCAAGGCGTCGCTGAGAATGCCAAGAAGCGCGACAACTATCTAAACCTCTTTGGAACGCTGCGAGGGGTGGCTAACCTGACTTTGAGTTATCTAGACAAAACTATTGCTGCCGGGCTGGCGACTACTGAATCACAGGTAAATCAGGAAACGCAGAATTTGCTGCTTAAGCAAATTAGTTGGACCAATTCGCGTATCGCCAATCCGCAGCGCAGCCAGATTTACGTAGACGCCGATGAGAAGGTTCAAGTCTGCCTGAACACGCTTGGGGCTTCGGGGCCGCAGCCCGGCCCGCAGATGCTGCTTGACCGCTTTAGTGATTTTGACCCCAGCAATTGCCTCGCTGAGTGCGGCGTGATGCCGCCTGATGCTTCGCTGCGCTATGGTTGGTGTGTGTGCTGTGTGCAGCAGGGGAGTCATGCGTCAATTACGCCCGCCGTCGACGGAATTACTGGTCTGAATCATCCCAAACAGTGGAGCTTGGTTGACCGCTATTTCCACGGAGTAAAAGCAGTCCAAGCGTCGCCCGGAGTCGATCAAATCCTTGATTTCGCCAAGTTCATTAAAGAGATGTATGGCGATGTCGTAGTCGACAAGAACGGATATCACTTTAGATGGCCTGAGTTTTCTATCTCAGACAAGATTCGCGCGATCCGAGACGGCTGCTTGTGTCCTACAGGCTGCTCGGTTGTTCCCGGGCAGCCGAGTGCCGGACAACCCTGTAGTCCGCCGCTGCCAACTACCAGCACACTTGTGTGCCCCTTTACTGGAATGACATCCAGCTTTGGCGTCAAGCGGGCAATGATTCACGTGCTGCGAATGAAGGATGCGCCTTGGGATACAATGACTGATGACGAAAAGCGTTCGTGGGTGGAGGCTTCGATGGGAACGATGGTAACGCCGGCGGTTAAAAAAGCCGCGCTTATGCTTCAGGACGGAACTGAGGAGCCGCTGGAGTGCAACGAGGATCCTGAGGGCAAGCTGGCGCGCTGGCTGCTAAATTTCTCCGACGCTTCTGCAGTGTCGGCGTTTGAAAAGCTGCACTACCGGACCAAGGCTCTGCTTGCTAATCACGATGTGCTTAACCTGCGGATGACGCCTAACGACAGGCGGATGTTTTGGACGATGATTGAGCGAGTCGACCGCTTTATCGACATGGCCAAAGCCGATACAGCGTCTGATCGCGCAGCAGTTCAGGCAATTACCGATGCTACAATCTCGCGCGACCGCCGAAAACAAGCCGACATGGCCGCAGCAGTCGCGGCAAACGTTGCCTCGCAGAACATGTCTGAGGCAATTGCCGGAACGGCTCGCTTTGGCGATTTTACGGACATTTGCACTGGTACAACCTGCTGAATAACCGCATATTGCCGGAGGCTTAGTAAAGCAGCTACGCAAATAAAGGCAACATGCCGTGGTCTTCCCCGCATAACGTGAGATACACGGGGTAATACTGAACTTTAGCAACGCGGCGTCGTCGTTGATAGCTTAAGGAGAGCTGTTAACGATGTTAGGGATCCGAATTTCGCGCGCCGCGCTCAGATTACTCTATTTCTCTCGCAGGTATTCCACCCTATTGGTGCTTTTGTGTTTGCCGGTTGCCTCCGCAGCGCAAAGCAATATTGAAGGCACCGACAAAGGCGCCCAAATCATGATGGAAGACTGGGTGCAGAGCTTTGGAGCAAACGCGCTCGGCGATGCTTATGGCGGCGACTCCACACTCAATCACGGTTACAAAGCAACTCCGATCCTCTTCGATTATAAATCCCGAAAGTACCCGAAACTTAGAGAAGAGAACTACGGTCAGTGGATTGGCGACAACGTGCCGAACTTGCAGGCGCTGGTAGCGGCAGGTGAAATTCCTCAACCGGATCCCAGAAGCCAGGTTCAATCCGTCAGCACGGATGATGAAATCACTCGCGCTACAATGGCTGTCTACCAGCCTCTGCAAAAAATTAAGTTGGGAGTCGCCGAGAATGAAAAGAAGCGCGACGACTATCTTGATCTATTTAAGACGATTCGAGGTGTAGCAACGCTTACGCTTTCATATTTGGATAAAACGGTGGCAGCCGGTCTGGCGACCACTGAGGCACAGGTTAATCAAGAAACTCACAGTCTGTTGCTTAAGCAAATCAGCTGGACCAACTCACGGATCGCTAATCCGCATAGAAGTCAGTTGTATGTAGACGCCGATGAGAAAATGCAGGCCTGCTTGAATACACCGAATGCTAATAGCGGCCCTGTAATGACTCAAGGCCGCTTCAGCGATTTGGATCCGAGTAACTGCGCAACAGAGTGCGGCACTTTGCCGACTGACGAAAATCTGCGGTACGGCTGGTGTGTCTGCTGCGTTCAGCAAGCTGCGCATGCGACCATTTCGTCCGGAGTCGAGGGGATTAACGGGAGTCAGCCACCCACCAAATGGAGTCTAGTAGACCGATATTTCCACGGTGTAAAAGCAATCCAAACGACCAACGGGTCGCAAGAGATAATCAAGTTCGCTACTTTTATTAAAGAGATGTACGGCGACATAGTAGTCGACAAGAACGGCTATCACTTTATCTGGCCCAAGTTTACTGTTTCAGACAAAATACGCGCCCTGCGAGACGGCTGCATGTGTACAACTAATTGTGTGCCTACGGTCGCCGGGCAAAAAAGCAACGGGCAGGCCTGCAGCCCCCCACATAAGCCGAACTATCAGTCGATCACCTGTCCCTTTACCGGAATGGCCACGAGTTTTGGAATTAAGGAGGGGATGGTCCACGTACTTAGGATGAAAGACGCTCCCTGGGACACGTTCACAGACCATGAGAAACGAGCATGGATTGAGGCTTCGGCCGGAACGCTGGTAACTCCCGCGATAAAAAAGTCAGCGCTTATGCTTCAAGACGGAACAGAAGAACCACTTGAGTGCAGCGAGGACCCTGAAGGTCGATTGTCGAGGTGGCTGCAGAACTTTGCTGACGCCTCTGCCGCGTCTGCGTTTGAAAAGTTGCACAAGCGAACCAAAGTGCTTTTGGCAAATCATGACGTGCTGAACCTCAGAATGACACCGAACGACCGTAGAATGTTCTGGACTTTGATCGAGCGCGTCGATCGCACGATCGATATGGCAAAGGCGGACACAGCATCCGACCGCGCCGCAGTGCAGGCGATCACCGAAGCCACGATTGCCCGAGACCGCAGAAAGCAGGCTGATATGGCGGCGGCTGTTGCGGCGAATGTGGCTTCGCAGAATATGTCCGAAGCAATAGCTGGTACTGCGCGCTTCGGTGATTTTACGGATATCTGTACGGGAACAAGCTGCTAATGAGACGCGTTAATCTTTTACCACGAACATGCCGGAAACCTTGCCGTAGCGAATCGGCTTCCAGTCAGTTTTTGTGCGACCGAGCTGCTCGCATGTCTCGCAGTAGAGACGCTGGGCACTTTCGTAACTGGCTCTTCGCTGCGGCAGTTCCTTACCGCACTCGCAGCAAACGGGCGGTCTGAAATAGCGCGGCAATTTAGTTCTCGTGTCCATAGTAAACACTAGTAATGCAAGCTTTGTGCAAGTCCTGGCCCGAGTGAAAACGCAGTGAAAAGGGACTCTTAGATGCCTGCGCTCAGGGCTAGCTGTACTAAGGTTATACAGCAATCGCGCAGAAAAGACACATTTGGAGAGACATATCTTCGAACGCTATTCAAGTCAGCGGTGGAGTTCGGAACAGAGCAGGGTTGTCAAGCCACGATGCGCGAATAACGAAACTTTCGCCTTTCAACTTTTTTTAACTTTCGAACAACAGTTCTACAGAAAGTTCGCAAACGAACTGGAATGAGATTCGATCGCGCGCCTAGAATTATTTTCATCACTGCGAGGCACTAGGGGAGAACGTTATGATCACTTACAACGGTTATCGGTATCTGCATTTGTCAATTTTACGTGAACGTTTGCTCGACTCTGATAGGAAATGCTTGGAAAGTATCGGTTTGGAATGCGTTGAGGATGGAGCGGAATTCGAGGTGTATGGAATTATCGACGAGACCGTTGAGGATTCGATGATAAGCAAGCTATCCAGAATCGAATGGATAGAAGCGGTTGAGCTTAGCGACCCGCCTTCGTCAATTTAGATCAGGTGCAGGAAGTAACCAATCGCCGCGCCGAGTGCAATAAGCAGGGGTGTGCTCGGCGTGCGCAATAAATACAGGGCTGCAACAACCAGAAAAACAACCGCAGGCTTCCAGGCGACAAGCGACACTGCGCCTAAGCGAAATATTACGACGAACATCAGCGCGACAGCTGATGCGTTAACCGCGTCGAGGAAGCACGAAGTCCAGGTTGATTTTCTTAGCCGGGGGATCAGCGGATTAAGAATCAACACGAAAAAGAAGGACGGGAGAAAGATCGCAAAGGCGGCACTCAGTGCGCCGATGTAGCCTCCGATGAGATAACCGATGAAGGCAGCGGTCGACAGGACGGGCCCTGGCGTGAACTGCCCGATTGCGACGGCATCGAGGAGTTGCTGCTGGCTGAGCCATCCATATCGATTAACAAGGTCACCTTCAAGAAACGCAATTAGGACGTAGCCGCTGCCGTACAGGACTGCTCCAACTTTGAGGAAAAACAGGCTCAGTTTTACTATTGAGGCTTCGGAGCTTGCGGCGGCGGCAGCGAACACGGCACTTGCTGCAGCCGCCCTGGTGGAGAAAAAAGTGGTCGCGAAAGCCATTATCCCGACACCGGGCGACGAACTCTTAAGCCAGACCGCTCCTGCCAGCCCACCGGTTAGTAAAGAATAAACCTCGCTGATGCCGCAGAGATTCATTAATGCGACCAGCGCAGCAATCATGGCAAGCCGAGTGCCGGCCAAGGCTTTCTTGCCGAGTCTGTACGCCGCGGCGGCAATTATTACGAGAACAGCGGGTTTAATTCCGTCGAATAGCGGAGCGAGCTGAGGGACTTCACCATAAGCTTCATAAGCCACTGCGAGCAAAAGTGTGCTTAGAACTGCGGGCACAATGAAGCACACGCCTGCCAGGACCATACCCCATATCCCAGCTCGTTCGTGGCCGATATGCATCGCAACTTCTGTAGAATTGGGACCGGGAATTAAGTTAGTGGCACCTACCAGGTCCAAAAAGTGCTCGCGGCTGATCCATCGCCGCTTCTCAACAAACTCGTCTTCCATCATTGCAATATGTGCCGCAGGGCCACCGTAGGCAGTTAAGCCAAGCTTGGTGAAGGGCTTAATCACATCCTTGGCCGAGCCGGTGGAATTCGTAAACTGTGCGCCGAGTCCGTTCATGAAAAGTTTCTTAGCATATTCCGGCAAAGTTTAAGACAGATTTGTGAACATGAGTTACAGTATGCATCGAGGAGCTGCGGATGACTGATAGGTCGATAATTTCCAAGCCGGTAGATGTTCTTTGTGTCGGAGGCTTGTCGATAGTAGTGATCGGCTGTTTTCTCCTGCTCGATACTTCTCGCACAGGTCCGCTGCTGTTTGGAAACTTCATCATCCTGACAACGCTGATTAACGCCCCGCATTTTATTGCGTCGTATCGGCTGCTGTATGGGTCTAGGGAGATGGTTAAAGAGTACAGATGGGCCGCTTTCTATTTGCCTGCGCTGCTTACGCTGTACTGCTTGTTTGCGTTGTATTTTGCGCTCGGTCCTGCGGATAACGCACATTACGCCAACATTTTTCTCTTGGTGATGGGGTATTATTTGGCGGTGCACTACACCGGACAAACTTGGGGAATGATGGCCTCGTTCGCTTATCTTGACGGTTTGAAGTTTACCGAGAGTGAGCGCGGAGCATTTCGAGCAATTTTGAAAGTCCTGCTTGGTTGGCAGCTTGTTTGGTTCAGCACCACTATTATCGATAGGTTTCCGACTTTAGCCGCAGTGCTTCCAAATGTTAAGCCGTTTGTCGATTTGGCAGCAGTCGCTGCTGCGCTATTGGGTTTTGCCCTATTTGTTAAAATCGCTAGGAGAACCGGCAGCCTTCCGCCGCTGCGTGTAGTTATTCCGTACACTGCGATTTGCTTTTGGTACCTTTTACTGAATCGTCACCCGAATACCTTGTTTTGGGTTCAGTTGTCTCATGCGCTGCAGTATTTAATTTTCCCGTTTCGAGTTGAGATGAATCGCCTAAGCGGCGAAAGGGGTGCCGTCGATATCATAAAACCAATGTTGTTATACTATGGGCTAATGGTCGTAGTCGGCTATATCGTGTTCTTCGGCGTTGAAGACATGCTTGTGTCCCTCGACAGTAAGCTTGGAATAATTGCTGTTTTACTTACAGCTATAGTTAATATCCACCACTACTTTATTGACGGATGCATCTGGAAAATAAGCAATCCCAGGGTTAGAAACGATCTATTTCTGCATCTGAACCCGCAAACTACTTGATATTTCCAGCCTCATTTGATTCAGTTTTTCTGTCTTGAATGGTATGGATACGCAGGAATGCGTTGAGTGAATCAAAGATTGTAGAGGCAGCCTTGGAAGACATCATCAATACCATTAACTCCTATCTCTTTAGCGACGTGACGGTCTTCTCGCTATTGTTCGCTGCCGTAGGCTGCACGATCTGGACGCGCTTTGGTCAGTATTATGCTCTTGGTCACGGTGTCGCTGTCATACGCGGTAAGTATGACAAGCACGACGACCCCGGAGCGATTAGTCACTTTCAAGCTTTATCTGCAGCCCTTTCCGCTACCGTCGGTTTGGGCAACATCGGCGGCGTAGCAGTTGCGATTGCCTTGGGCGGTCCGGGTGCAGTGTTCTGGATGTGGATGATTGGTCTATTCGGAATGGCGCTCAAAATGACAGAGGTCACGCAGTCGATGCTCTCGCGCAGATTTGACGACGAAGGAAATCCACATGGAGGCCCGATGTACGTCGTCGAAGACGGATTCACCGATTGGGGCCTGCCCACAGTTGGTAAATTTTTTGGCTGCCTTTTCTGCGTCTCTGCGATGGTTGGTGCAATTACCGGCGGTAACATGTTTCAAGCATGGAATGTCGCGGCCGTTACGAACCAATACTTTTCCACGGTTCCGCGCGAAGCTGTGGGCATCGCACTTGCGATCACTGTTGCGATCGTAGTCCTTGGTGGAATTCAACGTATTGGTGCGGTAGCGGGTCGCCTTGTGCCGCTAATGTGCGGAATTTATCTCATCTCAGGGTTTTATGTTTTGGCTGTTAACATGGGCCAGCTTCCTGAAATATTTGTGATGATAATTCGTTCCGGCATCGGCATGGAGGATGCCTCAGCAGGGGGTGCATTCTTGGGTGCCTCCCTTGGAACTGCTTTTATTTGGGGAGTAAAGCGCGCCTTGTTCAGCTCAGAAGCCGGATGGGGCTCAGCTCCGATAGCGCATAGTGCCGCTAGAACAGATGAGCCGGTCAGAGAGGGTATTGTTGCCGGATTGGAGCCGTTTATCGATACGCTCTTGGTTTGCACGGTAACAGCGCTCGTAATTCTTAGCAGCGGCGCATGGAACCGAGCTCCCGAAGCATCATTTGCTTCACTTGGGGAGCTGCGGGTCGTGCGGTCTGCCGACGACAGCGCAAAGTGGGAGCTCCAGACTCCGCTTCTTCCGGGTAAGAGCGAAGAGTCGAAGCGAATTCAACAGATTCCGGTAAATGAGTACGGTTGGACCGACGGCGAATCTGTATTCATGATCATCGAGAAAGCAGATGGCAGTCATATGCGGGTGCAGGGCACGGTGGTACTTAATGCCGACAGCTCTTATACCGCAAAGTGGGAGACCTTTGAGGCGGAAGCTCCCAAAGTATACGGGCCGGGAATATTCGTTAATTTCGCTGGGGCTTCGCTGACCGCACATGCCTTCGATCGCGTAGTTCCTGGGCTGGGGTTATGGCTCGTTGTGCTTGCTTCTTGGCTGTTCGCCGTATCGACGATGATATCTTGGTATTACTACGGCGAGCAGGCTGTCTACTACATAGTAAGCCACGCTCCCTTCGCGAAGTTTGCACTTGTCGGCTACAAGCTGGCGTATTGTGCCCTTGCATTTGTGGCGACTCTGCCTTTCATCCGAACAGATCGAGAGCTTGATATGTGGACCACACTAGGCATGGGCTGCATGCTGGTGATGAATATTCCTATTGTAATAGTCTTCGGCTACAAGGCGATGCGGGCTTATCGTGTGTATATCCGCAAGCTGTCGGCTGGCGAATTCAGCGTCCACGAGCCGCAGTCTGTTGTTGAGATGGTTGAGGGAAAGCGCGCAGAGAAGGACGACTAGCTACCTGATCCGCGGCTGGTGATGACGGAACAGCCAATTTGTTCCGTTGCGGTCGATCCTTACATCAGCCCCGGGCAGGTCATCCCATCGCCAGTAATGAGTAACAATACTCTTTCGAGTAAGCGATCGATCGATGTGTTTGCTGCCGGCATGCAGCAGCTGAGCGTGCCACAGCAGGCAGTCGCCTTTTTTTCCGAGGAACAACTCCTCTTTCAGACCGCGCTTGGTGACTTCATTCTCTATGTATTCTCGCACCATCGGCAGCTCTTCTAACGATGCTACGGTGCTTCCGCTTTTGGGAAATATGAACGGCGGGATTTTATGTGAGCCGGGTACGAATTTGAGCGGCCCGGCATTCTCATTTATGTCCTCCAGAGCAATCCACGAAGCTGCTAGTTTATTCGGCTCCTGAGGCGCCATGAAGAACGTATCGAAGTGGTAGTCTTGTTCGCTTCCCCATTCGAAGTTTAGCGTGTTGCAGATGACCGGCTCCCCATCCAATAGAGAGTTAAGAATGTCCGAGAGAACAGGGTTCAACACCATTAAACGGACAAATGGGCATTCAAGGTACAAGTCATTTAGCTTGTAGATAGTCTGTCTGCCCCAGTCTGGTACCTCGTGAATCGGCCAGCGTTTTTGATCCGGCTTCCCGTGATCGAAGTCGACCATGAACGGCAGGTCCGGCCGGCGTTTACGGGTGTTCCAAAGCTCGTCTACAAACAAGTTGAGGGTGTCGACGATATCATCACTGAAAAAGTTAGGCAGTATGAGGTAGCCGTTCTCTTCCCAGAATTTGCGTTGAGAAGACGACAATGCTGCCCGTTGAAGAATAGGACGGCAAGCGCGAGCTACGGGCGCAACAGTTCTTCTAATTGAAGCGGGAATCGAACCGTAAGCGCGGTAAACAGTCTGAAGTTTCATCGACGTCTCACAAGGTGTGAACCATATTAATTGGTCACATTTAAGATGCGATATCGTCAATGTTCTTCTAACTTGAAGGGCGATCCTGCTCAGAATGAGATCTAAAGCTGGCTGCGGCTAGAGATCGGAGATTGAGCGGTGCAGACGCCTGGTAATCCTCTTTTGCAAGAGACCCACTTATTTGCACCGCGCGGCTCTGGTAATGGAGTTCTCTTCCATCACCGAGCCTTATTACGGCGGCACATGCCTTCACAGCAGCACCGATCACCGGTTGGAGTCAGTTCACCCTCGGTAGAGCCCGGAGCATTCACACTCGCGAAGTTGTGACATCCGCGGCATCCGGCCCAGAATTTCGGGTCGATCGTGAGTTCGACAAGCGGTACGACACGGAACTCCAGCGAGGTGTTCATGTGGCGAACTTGAGGGGAGGTGGTCAGGCTGATCATCCTTCCATCCGGAACTCGCCGCTCCGACTCTTCGCAGAGCAGAAGCTTGAGTCGCTTGCCGATCTTACGTCCGCGGAACTGAGGTTCCACGACGAGACCGGAGTGTGAAATCGCGAGGTCCGACCACACCTTGAAATAGCCGAAGCCGATCAGCTCGCCGTCGATCAGTGCGATGACGGCGTTGCCGAGTCGAATCTGTTCGGCCAGCTCTTCCGGTGAGCGAGTCGCGATTTCGTGCTGGTGTGAGGCTCGCTCTATCAACGCGGATGCGACTTGAGCGTATCTCACGTCTTCGGGTGTACTGACCCGAACGACTACTTCTTCGTTTGGCATTGAAGCCCTCCTGGAGGACAGAGAATTTAGGACTTTGACTTGGGAGGGCGCACTAAGCAGTGGCCCGTCTCACTGAGCTAGCGAGGAACCGCAACGAGCGGAGCTCTCCAATCCCAGGTGGAATTAAAGAGCTCCGCGCGCCGGGTTTATGGGCCGAATGTTTGAAAAGTGGATCAAAAAATAACGTCTTTTATCAACCGTCGGTAGGCGTCTGCACCTCGGCGAGCAGGACGGGTCCGTCTAGTCGGCGAAGGCGCAGGGAAATAGTTCTTCTTCCCCGGAGTGTCATAAATATGAGATTTCAAATAACGACCTGGAAGCCAAGTGTCTGAAAATACTAAATAATCAAAAAGGGCCAGGACCGTATATTTTTGCATAAAATGGACCTAAACGCAATATTTATGCACGGTTCATATCGTCCCCGCTGGGCTATCCTGGTCCGGCGGTGCCGGGCAGTACTGGTGCCTCTGATTAGAGATTAGCTTGCGATCGTGTTTGAAATTTCACTTAGTTCATATCTTTTGCTCACGCTGTACTTGGCAGCAGCAGCGTTCTTGTTGTTTTTTCGCACGCGCTACGTTCCAGGCAGAGCGATTTACCTTTTCCGAGTTCTTTTTCCATCGTGGAGATTTTTCGAGGACCTATGTGAGCTTCCGGTGCTGTATCATCGTGTGCGCGCAGCAGACGGGGCTTTTGGTCCATGGAGGAAGAGTCTCTCGAGTGATCGACGCCACCTTTACAAACTGCTGTTTAACGCCGAGGGCAACAAACTACTGGCCTATCAAGGCCTTTTGCAGCAAGTGGAAAATGACATGCAGTCTGTTACGGAAGGATCTGAGGCAGAGTTTGCGAGCTCAGTCTCGTACCGCTTGCTCGAGCGGCTGGTCAGAAAGCAGATCCCGAGGAGCGAACTCCCGGAGGGAGAAGGGCCAGTGTTCTTCCAGTTCAGGCTCAGTTCTCTAATGCAGGGGGAAGCGGAGAGTTCTGCGACTGAAATACTGATTTCATTGGAGCATGAGTATTAGTTGGAACTCTCGCTAAATACTACGCTTATGCTGGTTGAGCGCCTCATTGCGGTGGCTGTCATTCTGCAGACTTCTGAGATGTTTGCGATTAGGGAATCATTCTCTGACGATGGAGTCTGGAGCTGGTCCGTTCTTAAGGATGAATTTGAGTTCTTCCCAGGTCCCGTAAGATTTTTTCTGGATTTAACATTGGCTTATCCGAATTTTCTCGTAGTGCTGTTTCTGCGAATCTTGGCTGCGTCTGTTGCCTTAATGCTGTCGCACGCGGTGCTGGTTTTTACTCTTCTGCTGACTTCGGTACTCGTATGCTTGCGCTGGCGAGGGGTCTTCAATGGAGGAAGCGACTACATGACAGTGGTTGTCTTGCTGGCTCTGCTGCTTGCCCGCCTGTTCCCTGAAAGTCATTTGGTCGGACTGGGTTGCCTGCTCTATATCGCGCTTCAGCTCTTGTCTTCATTCTTTATTGCCGGGGTCGTGAAACTAAAGCGCGTAAACTGGAGGTCTGGACGAGCCCTTGGAGGCTTCCTATGTTCGGGCATATACCCTGTATCGCCCTTGCTGCGAGCTTTCGCCGAGAAGCCTGCTTTGCTCGCCTGTTTAAGCTGGTCGATCATTTTATTCGAAGTGTTATTTCCGCTAAGTCTCCTTAATCAGTCCATTTGTCTGCTATTTATTATAACTGCTTTGCTATTTCATGTTGCGAACGTTTATATGTTCGGCCTCAATCGGTTTCTATTTGCGTGGGGCGCTGCTTATCCAGCACTGTATTACTGCAGCGGCGTTTCATGGTCCTAAGGATGTTAGTCAGTAGTGCGCGCTAGAAATGTGAATCTTTCGGGATATATGCCCGTTCTCGATGGCTTTCGCGGCCTTGCGATTCTCGGCGTGATCATTTTTCACACCACAGTTTTGAGAGCGACTGCTCCGATTGACGACTGGTACTTCAAGTTTGGACGCTCGCTCTGGGTTGGAGTTGACCTGTTCTTCGTCCTCTCCGGTTTCCTGATTACCGGAATTCTATATGACGCAAAGGGTGGAAAACACTACTTTAAGAACTTTTATGCCAGACGCACGGTGCGAATCTTTCCGCTCTACTTTTTAGTCGTAGCTGTTTCGGTTTTCGTTCTGCCCGGCTTAACCCATCATTTCCCCAGCCTTGGTTCAAAACAATGGTGGTACTGGTGCTACCTTTCGAATTTTCTAGTTGTTAAAGAGGGCAGCTTTCGCCATCTGGTGCTTGGGCCTACCTGGTCACTGGCAATCGAAGAACAGTTCTACATCGTCTGGCCGTTTCTTGTTTTCTTACTTTCGCGAATTGCCATGATGAGACTTTGCGTTGGATTGATTTTAACCGCAGTGGCGCTGCGCTGGATGTTGCTGTACAGCGGCGAGCACGTGGTGAACCACATTTATGTGGCAACATATACTAGGATGGATGCGCTAGCTGTAGGCGGATTTCTGGCCTTGGCGGCAAGGGGACCGAAGGGTTTAAAGGCTCTGTTCCCCTGGATATGGGTGCCATTTACAGTTTGCTCGGCTTTTGGCCTGCATTTTTTAGTCGAAGGGCATTTCAATAAGAAGCTTCCCGAGATGATTAAATACGGGTACTCGATAGTCGCGTTTCTTTTCGGGTCTTCATTGATTGTGGCGCTGTCTAGGGCTCAGAACGGCTGGGTGAATTGGCTGCTTACCAGAAAGACGCTGCTGTTTTTCGGCAAATACAGCTACGCCATGTATTTATTCAATCGCCCGCTTGTGGACCTGCTTGAAGACAGTTGGTTCACACCAAATACATTTCCCTGGCGAATTGCAGGCTCAAGCATACCGGGACAAGTTGCGTTCACTCTTGTCGTTTTAGCTGTTTCTACCGCCATGGCCCTTTTGTCCTGGCATCTCTTTGAGAAGCACTTCTTGAAGCTTAAAAAGTATTTTCCTCAGAAAGAGGAGCGCGGCATTGAGGGTGCTAAACTGCCTCAGGCCGACACCGCCTGCCCAGAACCTGCCGCTGCGCGTCGAGCCTGAAAGTCGAAAGTTATTCAATCAACCTCCTCAGCAAGTTTGACGAAACTCCTTTTCCGCCCCGGTGCGAGTGGCGAACGAACATCTTGCGAATGACCCCGCAATTGTTTCCAATATCAATAAGTCCAATTGAGCCAACCACTTCATCTTCAGCCATAGCTATCCAGAAATTAGAAAAATTTTGCCCTTTTCCGCCCGTAATAGTAAGTATTGCGCTCATGAGAAGCAGCCCCCAAAATCTTGTTCGTGAGCCGGTCCACCAACTGCCGCTGTGTGTTGATCTAGACGGGACCTTGGCTGCGGTCGATACTTTTTATGCAAGTGTTTTCGCACTCTTAAGGAAAAATTTCTTTTATCTGCTGCTCTTCCCTTTCTGGGTGCTGCGCGGCAAGGCATACGCTAAACAGCAGGTTGCGCGGCGTTCCCCGCTCGACCTCGGGGACTTGCCGTTTCACCGCAAAGTTTTGGAATTCTTGCTCGAGCAGCATAGCAGCGGTCGGGAGCTGATTTTGACTACCGGCGCCGATCGATTGGTTGCTGAACGAATAAGTCAGAGCCTTGGGATCTTTTCAGATGTTATTTGCAGCGATGGATCGTTCAACTTGACCGGTCCCCGCAAGGCGTCAGTGCTTTCAAAGCGGTTCGGCTCCAAGGGCTTTGATTATATAGCGAACTCTGAAGTCGACTTAGAAGTTTGGAGTGCCGCCGCCAATGCCTATGTTGTTTCGAACTCTACTTCTCTCTTGGAGAAAGCCAGATCCGTCGCCGTCGTAGCCGGAGTCTTTTCAATTGAGGAGAAATCATCATCCCTGGGCGATTACGTAAGTATTGCAAGACCGGATCATTGGTTCAAAAATGTCTTTGTGCTGCCCGGTATGCTGCTGGCCTATTTCTTTTTTCCGATGCCGCTTACCGGGGCTCTAGTTTGGGATGTGTTGATAAGCCTTGCCGCGGTTTGTCTTGTTGCTTCCAGCAATTACGTTATCAACGAAATTTTAGACGCCGAAAGAGACCGTCATCACCCGGTGAAGAAGATGAGGCCTCTGGCGGCAGGTAGGGTCTCTATCCCCCTTGCGTATCTTGAATGGATAGTGCTCGGAGCAGTCGGCTGCGCTTTTGGTTTTCTAGTAAATCAGGGGGTCGGTTGGTCCTGCCTTTCGCTGTGGATAATGGGAACGCTGTACAACATTCCACCAATAAGGACCAAAGAGGTGCCTTACCTCGATGTCCTGAGCGAAGCGGTTAACAATCCAATTAGGATGGCCATCGGCTGGTATGCGATGGGGGTTAGTATTATTCCGCCAGTTTCAGCACTGTTTGCTTACTGGATGTTTGGGTCGTTTCTAATGGCGACCAAACGCTTCGCAGAATACCGTCGGATTGGCGACCCTGCACGCGCGGCCGAATATCGTTGGTCATTTCACTATTATAACGAAGAGCGCCTTATCATGAGCTCTGTTTTTTATATCGCGATGTTTATGACGGGAGCGATGGCCTTCGTTACAATTTATCGGCTTGAGTTGGTATTCTCCATGCCGTTCGTTGCGTATTTGTTGGCTTATTACCTTTACTTGGGATTTAAACCCGATAGTCCGGTTCAGTATCCTGAGCTGCTTTACCGTGAGCGCCACCTGACAAAGGCCGTGATCGCATGCTCGATTGTTTGTTGCTTTCTGTTCTTTTATGACATTCCCGAGTTCAGAAAGATGTTCGTGCTTCTCACTCCGCCCTAGAGTTCAGTCCTTCAAATATTTCGATTTCCGCCAGCTCCCATGGTGCATCAGCCCGCTTTTCTTCGGCTGTTATTCTGACCGCAATAGCTTGAGATGGCTCAAAAGAGATGTCCTGCCTGGCTTTTCTTGCAAAAATCGGATGTGTCTGCGTCATCTTGATTCTGTCGGCAGTTGGAGTGATCTCGCCTCGAACTAATGACCACGTACTGCCGTCCTTACTGACTTCAACTTTAAATTTAGGGGCTCTATCGATCGAGGGCGGATTGAAATAAAGCCTTACCCGGTGGATGGTCTTCGCCTCCTTAAGGTTTAGCTGAAGATGCATACCAGGATTCTGTACAGCATCGCTTCTCCAGTATGTGTTTGAGTCGCCGTCCGTCAGACTTTCAAGGCTGTTGTTGATGTCGTTCGTAGAAAGCTCCAAGTCCTCTCTGTTGACGGTCAAGGATTTCACAACGTCTTTATAGCGGAAGTCATACATTACCTTGAAGACTCCTATCCGCTTTATTTGCGGAGCAATGCGATGGAACTCTAGCATGCTGAGGAATTTTTTTGCCGGGAATCGGCTGAAGCGTGTGTCTGTCAGCACATACGCCGCAACACCGCTTTCGTTTACTTCCTTGAGATAGGGGAGCGGCCAGCCGGGGAAGCGCTCGTTGTAAGGCTGACTGCAAGTAATTGCCTCGTCGGTCTCGTATGTGATTCTGTTTACGAGCCAGAACGACGCATAACAATGACTGATATCCTGCTGTTGTAAAAAGGAAATTACCGGGGCGATGTCTTGCAGTTCGGGAAGTCCGGAGGCGAAGTTTGGCGAACGCCAAGTGTCGATAAGTTTCAGCGTATTTGCTGCATTCATCAGAGTCAAAATGACTGCAAACGCTCCAATTATATATCGCAGATGCTTAGCTGATGCAGCGTATGCGTAGGAAACAAGCATCGGCAGTGTCCAAGCTAGCGGAAGTAGGTAACGATATTCGTCCGGTCTGCTGCGCTTACTGATGACAAACGCCATGATGCATGCCCAGGCTGTGCCAACAAATACGTCATAAATGCTGAGAGTAGGCCAGCGCGCCTTCCAGCTTCTGACGCAGAACTGGTACAGACTAATGCAGCTGCAGAACATGAGCACTGCCCAGAACAAGTAAAGCCCCGGAACGCTAAGGAAGCCGATTATACCGCTGGCCCGATCGAGATCCGGGAACAGGGTCAGATTAAAACCCAACACCACCTCAAGCACTTGATTGAGTAAGCCGGAGAACAAGCGGCTAAATGCGGTTGAGATCGGGAAATTGTCCGTAACGGTTCCGGCCGAAGATTTGGCTCTACCGAGTGTGGCTAGATATGGAGCGAGTCCTAGAGTGAACGATATCAAATATAGAATCGTATTGCGCACAGCAGAGCCAAAGCTCGAGCCTAAGCAAACTGCTACGGTAGTTACAGCAACCAGCGGCAAAGACAACAAGTGGTTGGCCAGCGCCATGCCGCATATGAAACCAAGCAGCAGCAACTGAATTAGCGCACGTTCGGACCGGAGAACAGAAACAGTCAGCAGCGGGATAACCCACGCGTACACCAGCGTCATTGTATACTGCGGAATGAAATAGGCGGTCTGAAGCGTCGTTAGGTAAGCAGAAGGCAGCAGTATAAGCAGGATTCCAGGCCAGCGATGCTTCGGTTCAAATGCCCGGCAAATTAGGAGCCAAAAGCCAAATATAGAGAATGCACCGAGGATCGCGGGAACAACTCTCGCGCCGAAGGCATTAGTGTCTAATAGCGGCCAAAATGGCGCCATCAGGTAAGACTCAAGTGGAAACTGGTACGGAGCGCCCCAGAAAAGAAGCGGTCTCGCGCCGTGGAATATGGCCTTCGCCATGAGAGCCGCGACCGCTTCATCAGTACTGGTAGGCATATGACTGACGCTGGTGTAAAAAAAGACTGCACGCAGTGCCAGGGCGGTGATTACTGCGCCCGCTGCTAGAAGTAATTCGAATGTTTTCAGTTGAGTCTGTTTCATTTCAAAAGGAATTGTGTACAGGGCGATGTTGCCGCTAAATAGTCTATTTCGCAATTATTTGATAGCCGAGGAAAGTTGATGAAGGGCGGGGTGATTAGCAAGTCAGGTATGAGCGCTGTCCGCATATTCGTCTGCGGTGTCAGCCTAATGCTGGCCGCAGTCTTCTGCTTTGCAGCATTTGCGCAATCGCAAGTGGTCGAGAGCGATGTGGTTGTGTACGGGGCGACGCCCGGCGGGATTGCCGCGGCCGTGGCTGCGGCAAGGAATGGTCTGACAGTTTCAGTTGTCGAGCATCACAAGCATATCGGCGGAATGATGAGCAGCGGACTTGGAGCGAGCGATCGCTGCGACCAGGGGGTAGTCGGAGGTTTTTCAAAGTCTGTTTTTAATCGAATAGGAAAGCACTACGGTATGCATCTCACGTGGCATTTCGAGCCGCATGTTGCCGAGCAGGTTTTTGAGCAAATAGCGAAAGATCACGCAGTAAGCATTTTTAGAGAGGAGTCGCTGACCAGCGTCCGAAAGCAAGGGGGTCGAATACTTAGCTTCGATACGGATGCGGGAAGGACCTTCGCCGGTCGAATTTTCGTTGACGCAAGCTACGAGGGAGATCTATACGCAGCGGCCGGCGTCTCATACACAGTTGGACGAGAGTCGCATGCACAGTACGGAGAACGCTTCGCCGGTGTGCAGCCATATGTCAGTTCTCGGCAGTTTCCAATTGATGTGCCTGCCAAGCGTAGGGATGGAGAATTTTTTCATCGAGTGAACCCGGAGCCCCCCGCTAAGATTGGCAGTGGGGACAAAAAAATAATGGCGTATAATTATCGCCTATGCCTGACAAAGGAAAAGGACAACTTTGTTCCGATTGAAAAACCCGAGGGTTATCGTGCACAGGACTACGAGCTGTTTCTCGCTTTTCTGCAGCGTCGGCCCCATACCCTACTTAGAGAACTCTTTCACTTCTTCCCCTTGAAGAACCGAAAGTTCGACTTAAACAACAGAATCGCGTTTTCTACGGACAACGTCGGCGCTAACTGGGAGTATCCCGAAGCATCTTACAGCGAGCGCCGCAATATCGAGCAGGATCATAAGCGCTACACTCAGGGGCTGTTGTATTTCCTAAGCAACGACGATCGAGTGCCCCCTTTGCTTAGAAGCAACATGGCAAAGCACGGCTTATGCAAAGATGAGTTTACTGACAACGAGAATTGGCCCTATGAACTATACGTTCGCGAAGCTCGAAGAATGGTCGGGGAGTACGTGCTTATAGAGCAGGATCTTCTGAAAGATGTATATAAGCCTGATTCGGTTGCCAGGGCGTCTTGTCCGCTGGAGTCGCATCACGTTGACATACACATGGACGAGAACGGTAGTGCCAAGTTCGAAGGCTGGGTAGCCAAGCGCGTTAAGATTTATGAAATTCCGTATCGTAGTATGCTGCCGAAGCGCGCTGAAGCATCCAATTTGCTCGTTCCTGTTGCACTTTCTGCCTCTCATGTTGCATACAGCAGTCTTCGAATGGAGCCGACTTACATGATGTTGGGCGAGAGCGCCGGGCTTGCGGCAGCGCTTTCGTTATCGAATAAGGTCGGGCTGCATGAACTTGATTATCAAGATTTACTCAAATCAATGCGCGCCAGCGGACTTATCGTAAGATCCAGAGCTCCATAGGAAACTACATCGGTGTTAGAGAATTCGCAGTTCGCGCATCCGAACGACGATAGATGACAAATCTGCAAGAGCGGCATCCGCTATCGAGAGCAGGCTGATACCGTCGTTGCCGTTGCGAATTGCCTGACCGTAAACTTGAGTGTCTGTCAGCAGTGATTCTGAGATTGCGAGACCGGCCGCGTCGTCGCTTGCACGATTGATGCGCAATCCTGAGGACAGGCGTTCAAACGACCGTCCGAGCCGTGCCGTTCCTTCTGCGAGTCTTCGCTGTACTCCAAGCGAAGCTATATTGCTTCCAAGCGTTATGCGCATCCCTATAACTGCATCCTTGAGTAGGGCGGGCCGAAACAGACAGCCCTTATAATTTAATCGCTATTTTCAGGGGTTTACATGACATTTGGCTGCGCTCTTGAGAAACATCTGGTTCAAAGCTAATTAGTTGGAATCACATGTTTTAGTGGGTGCTTTGTTAGCGCCGCTCCAGCCACAAGCTCTTTTATAAGATTTCTAATGGAAATTTGGATTCCGAATGCCCTCCCGAATCGCTTCGGGTGGGCAATCGGCATAGAGCGGAAAGGTTCTCGGCTTACTCCTTTGCGGCTGGTCTCGGCTCTTCAGTGCTGCTGCATGCAGAGTGCTGGCGAGCCGCGATCCCTAACCGTAACCAAGGAGGTGCACATATGAGGCCGACAATTTTTGGAAGGCCGGAAGATCAACAGGAGTTCGCTGGAATGGGGGCGACCGGAGCGTTTCTCGAAATGCTCTGCGATGGTGCACGGCACTGCAACCATGACACGGACTGTCTTGCCGGTGCGCTCACTGCTGTCACCGAACATGCACGTGACTTGCTCACTCGTTTCCAGGCTTCTGGCGGTCCAAGGGCAGAGGCGGCTCTCGCGTCCTTCGCTTGGATGCTCGAGCTGCATGGGAGTCACTCGCTGCCGTTCATCGAGCATGCGCTCCAGCCCGTCTGCGGCGGCTGCTTTGCAAAGGGTGCCTGTCGAGAAGCAATTGGCTGGGACTGGATGATCGAGAATGCCATGAAGGCTTGTATCGATGTCGAGTCCGGCAGCAAGATCGTGTTGGCAGCCGGGTCTGACGAGCACGGGCCGTATCTGCAGGTCTCGCTTGTTCCCGCGTCTGGTGAAGAGAGCTGGCTGCGTTACCACGCCGATCCGGATCTGCTTGCAGCAACGCGTGAGGAACTGGACCCCGCGCGGATTCTCGAGATTCTCGAGCCGGTTGCTTTGCGAGTTGCTGGACGCATCGGTGGCCGGGCCTCTAACAAGGCGCTGTACCATGCCGAGGTAGAGCGTACGCGGGATCTTCATCCCTGGGACGTCTTCTACAACCGGCTCCGTGAGCTGACCGCCGCGTAGTCTCTCGGACGAGTCGGGCCTGGCCTTCGACTTAAAACACCGAAGGCCAGGCCGCCGCTGTAAAACGCAAAGGTTAATGAAAGCTCTTTGCCGTTTTGCCGCCTTTTTCTACATTTTGACTACCTAAGTTTAATTGCCGCGATTCAACTTGCCTGGTAGTTGGGATTTATGTTTGTCCGACGAATTTCAATACGTACATGCGTCAGCCTTGCGGCGCTGCTGCTGGTGCTTATCTCATACTTTCACCAAGGCGGATTCTTTGCCGGGCTAGGTGTAGAGATACTGCTGACTATCGTGCTCCCGCTGCTTGTCTTGGCTTTCGCACGACAGAGTCCAAGGGATTATGGTTTGCAGCTCGGCGATGTCTCTAAAGGCATAGCTCTTAGCGTAGTTCTGCTTATTGCGCTTACGCCGTTTGTTGCATACTTCGCTAGTTCTGCTGACTTTCGCGCTTACTATCCGCATTGGAAGCCTGCCACTGATTCGCTGCATAATTTTGCAATTTACCACACAGTGATTGCGATCAGGGTTTTCGGCAACGAAGTCTTATTTCGCGGTTTGCTCTTGTTCAGCCTTCCCGAGAGGCATGCTAATTCTCTCCACGCAATAATTTATATGTTAGCCCACTGGGGCAAGCCCTGGCTGGAGCTACCGTACTCTTTTGGACTTGCTTACGGTGTCGGCTGGGCCAATTTACGCTGCAGAAGTATTTTGCCGGGATTCTTGGTGCACTATTTAAGCAACCTAATCTTTGATTTGTTCATTATCTTCCTGCCTCCGCTGTTTTAAACTTAATGTTTCTTTATTCGGATTTTAGCGAGCAAAATCGCTGCGCAGGGCCAGTAGTAGAATAAATACTTCAACTATCCCCAGAACCTCTCCTTGAAGCATTCCGCCCAAAGGAGTAGTGAGTCGAGAATGGGTGCTTGTGTTAACGACTATCAACTGAAGCTGGGCGACCACGAATATGTCCCGATTGTTATTGGGGGTATGGGCGTCGACATATCAACTTCTGAGCTTGCCTTGGAGGCAGCGCGCCTCGGCGGCATCGGTCATATTTCCGATGCGATGAACCAATTCGTTTCTGACCGCAGCTACGGTACAAATTTCTCGAGTCAGAAAGGGAAGAAGTATCAGGAGTTCGCAGAAAATCCGGATAAGAGCAAAGTTTTCTTTGACCTTGATCACGTCAGAGAGGCTCAGTTGAACCACGTGCAGAACACTATGCAGCGCAAGTCGGGAAGCGGCGGTGTTTTTCTGAATGTCATGGAAAAGCTCACAATGCACGAGAGCCGTGAGACGCTGCAAACGAGGCTATTGAGCGCTTTAGATGCAGGAATCGATGGTATTACGCTCTCCGCCGGTCTTCATAAAGGCAGTTTTCAACTAATGGCCGAGCATCCGCGTTTCAGAGACGCTAAGCTCGGTATTATTGTTTCTAGTGTGAGAGCGCTAAAGATTTTTTTGCGAGCTGCGCAAAAGTCACGGCGGCTGCCTGATTATGTTGTCGTAGAGGGACCGCTTGCGGGTGGTCATTTGGGCTTTGGAGATGACTGGAAGGACTTTTCGCTGCGAGCGATTTGCCAGGAGGTTCTCAGCTACTTAAGCGAAAACGACCTGAACATTCCAGTCATTCCGGCTGGGGGGATATTCACAGGTGGTGATGCAGCGAGTTACCTGGCGGCAGGTGCCGCAGCAGTTCAGGTGGCGACGCGTTTTACAATTGCAGAGGAAGCCGGTCTACCGCCTGAGGCGAAGCAAGCCTACATACGCGCGACTGAGGATGAAGTTACTGTCGGCAGTATTTCCCCCACCGGCTATCTGATGCGTTATCTCAAAACCAGCCCTTGCCTGGGTTCGAACATTCGACCGCAGTGCCAAACATTTGGTTACGTTCTCTCGAAGGAGGGAACCTGCGCCTACATAGATGCTTACGAAGAAACCGGCCTTGACGAGAACGGGCGTAAACTTTCGGTCTGCGGCAAGATTTGTCTTTGCCACCATTTTGCCAAGTCGACCTGCTATACATGCGGACACTATGTCTATCGCCTAAAGGATACGACTAATCTTTTGCCCGACGGCACCTACCAACTACCGTCCGCGGAGCATATCTTTTTGGATTACCAGCACAGCAAAGACGGAAAGATTTCAGTTCCGGTAAATTGAAGACGCAAAAATCCTGGGTTAGGTGAGGAAGCCTACGGAGTAACCGTAACAAATAGGCTTTCTGCTGGAACGACCGGAGCAACGAGCGCCGGTCGCAAAGCCTGAGGCATGCCGCCTGCTTCCTCACCTTCATGAGTGGGCTCCGCCCTAATCTAAAGGGAAATCCTCCCTAGCTGAACTGATGTCAGTCGTCGCGTCGTGCGTGACTGACGGCACCGTCCTCCGAGCTCTCGGGCTGCGTAAGGAAAGTGCTGAGATCGAGACGGCTGCGGTAGTTGACGGCGCATTGCGCAATCGCCACCCGCCATTCCGTCTTCAGGAACTCCTCGACGAGCGAGTCGTGCCTGGCTTTGTCGATCTCATACTGCATGCCGAGCGAACGACTTTCATCGCCTCGCCGCTCCATCTCGACCTCCGCGTTGCTGATGTGCAGCGCGAGGGCCTGGATTTCACGGTTCAGCTGTTGATAGCGTCCGCCGAGCTGGCTCAGGACATCGCGTGAGTCTCGCACCGCGTCCCGCGGAAGCTCAGGAGCTTCTCGCAGGCTCATGGTGAAATCCTCGTACGAGCCCTGACTCGCTGCAGCAACTGCGCGCTCATGCCGCCGAGAGATCTCGGCAACGCTGAGCTCGAGCTGCGTCACCCGTTGTTCGATGACCGAAATCGCTCCGGGGAGCTGAGGGTCATCGAGGGTGCTGCGGACTGCCCGGAGGACAGCCAGCTGTTCGCGAGCGCAGTTCAGCTCGTTCTGGTACACCTCGAGACGCTTGCCGAGTTCCTTGGCAGCGCTCTTGGCGTCGGTGTTGGGCTTGGCGAACCGAGCCGTATCCACCGGGTACTCACGATCCCCCGAGCGCATGGTCGAGGAACAGCCAGTACCAAAGACGAGACCGATCGCCACAAGGACGATCACGATAAGAGTGGAGCACTTACTCATGGATGATTCTCCTGAGAGTGTGTGGCTATGCCCCAGCAGTTGGCACACCCCACACAACGCGGCATGTCTGGGATGCGCCAACTGAACCTTCTCCCCATAGGCTTCCTTCAACTAAGTGTTATTTGCTTCGCTGGGCTGAAAGCCGCATAAACAACGAAATTAACAGGTGTTTCAGGAGGTTGTCCGGGCCGCCTATTCCCATTGAATCCAGGATTCTCCTAGTGCCGAGTCCCAGCTTCCCGGATTACTGCTGCGCACAGATATCCTTAGAATAGAACTAGGGCGGTATCGCTGCGCATTTATACTCGATGTTTTAAGGCTAATGTGAACAGCAGTACAGGGTTCAGGGTATTGAGTTGGCTGGCAGGTTATTGCCTGTGTCTTGTGCTGTTGCCTTCGGGTGTTCGTGCAGATGTCGATTCTTGCGGTGAAGCGCTGCGCGTGGGGGACGCCTGTGAAAGAATGGAGCACTCCTGCAGTGCTCTTGCCGATGCAGCTGAGCATGCATGTCATGGTTACTCGTTTCTCCCCGAGTCGGGCGACTGTGATTATCTTCGCCGCGGATCGGAAATTTGCAGTGGTCGGGTGGAAAAGTGCCTTGAACGGCGCAATCTAGAACTCGACAAATGCGCCCAGACACAAGCGCTGGAAACACTCTTACTTCAGTAATTCCTCGCCAATAGAAAAGGGGGGCTGTCTTCGGATGCCTGCGCAGACTCCTTCATGGAGAACGCGGCAAAACAGTCAGCCCCATGCCATGTAGGCTACGAGGGCGGAAGTTGGTCATGCTCGGCCTCTTCTCGGATCCGGTCAAAACGAATTCGCATCCGTTCATCCATTCGGCGCGCTCGTTCACGTGCGAACCACTCGGCCTGGATCCAGAGCTCTTGCTCAAGTTCCCATCCGAGGTTCAGCGCGTAGTTCCATAGCCAGCCGAGTGGGATGACGATTCGTGGAATGCCGATGTCAATCAGCTCATCCGGGTGGTAGGCGCGCTGCCACAGCGGATTGATGTCGAAGTTGTCATCGACAAGCCAATGCGGCGCAGTTACCACGTCGTCCTGGTGATCTCCGACGGCAATGTACACGATCAGCGGCTTCAGACGTCTCCATTGCGGCTGCGTCCGAAGGATACTCAGCGTAGTGCCGAGTTGGTACATCTTGGAATGAACTGCTCGCATTCCTCGTACCGAAAGACGAACCTCCACGAGCATTCGCGGGCGGCCGCGGCGGTCAACTACTACGGCATCTACCTCGCGCGACATCGCAGGGCATTCTCTGCCGTCTTCGTCGCGCTCGGTGTAGAAGATCTCATGCCGCGGGTCCAGTTCGAAGCCCTGCTCGTAGAGCCAGTCTCGAACGACCTCTTCCATCGTCATGCCCAGCCAGGACAAGGCATACAGAGCAGATTCGGGTCCGGACGGCGGATGTCGGCGTCCGAGGGTCTCTGCTCGTTTGCGTCTTCGCAGCCGGGCATGGCGCAGTTCTCGCTCATTCTCGGGCAGCGGAAATCCCTGGTGGTCTTTCCGGTTGTCGCCCGCGATCATGAGCACGCGACCGAACTCGTCGGTCGATCTCGTTCCGATCATTCCGAGTCCTCCTTGCGTTGGGGCAAAACCTGAATATTGGGTGCTATCGCTGGCAGCGAAGACAGGCACCCCTTTTCTTAAGGCGATAGGTCTACTCGGCTGGACGTTGAAGAGAGCTGTTAAGCTTGTGTTAGCGCAGGCTTAGCGCGCGTGAGTTAAAGTATATATACTAAATATAATGTGACTTTGCACATCTGGAGCAAGCCGATGAAATACTATTATCACCCGCGATGCAGCACTTGTCAGAAAGCAAAAGCTTTTCTTGATGCTAAGGATTTAGAAGCGCATGAGATCGACATTACTCAAAAACCCCCTTCGAAGTCCGAACTAAAATCCATGCTGAAGTATTATGATGGAGAGGTCCGCCGTCTTTTTAATACGTCGGGAATGCAGTACAGAGAACTCGGCCTCAAGGACAAACTGAACTCGATGACTGATAAACAAGCTCTTGAACTGTTAAGTAAGAACGGCATGCTGGTAAAACGTCCTTTTCTTTTGTTTGAGGGAGGTGGGCTAGTCGGGTTCAAGCAGCCGGAGTGGAAAAAGGCACTTACTTGATTCTGTTCCTGCAAGTTTTTCAGTAAAAAGTCTCGAATCTAATTCGATCGCATTGACTGTGTTTTTTCCAAATTGTTTGCGCGCTGTGTTGGGAGCAACCTGCAAAGTTTGCAAAACGCAGCATTGCACGACTACAGTCGCTTCAGTTCGTTAAGCCAGTACGTAGATTCACCGACTGCACCTTTGTGAGGCCATTGGTTCTGTCAGCCTTGGACTGAAACAAGGGGCATCGGAGGCGAAATCTTGAATATAAACATTGGCGGCCATGCGGGGTCGATTGGCGATCTGTTTAACAAATCCGCGACCGATAGCGGTTCCGGAATACAGGCAAGACTATCCCAAGCGTCCAATAATCTAATTGAACGGACACTGCGGGAAGACGCTACGGAAGTAGATCTGTCTGTAGCAGCGCTGGAAACTACCAGGGCAAATTCCCGGTCTGCTGAGACATCATTGCAAACGAGCTCGGCAAGATCATATCTGGATGTGGCTGGAGCAGCGGCTGAGACAGCTGACAATATTTTAGCCGATATTGATAGCTTGGCTTCACGACTTCAGCAGGAAGTTAATCCCGGAAAAAAGGAAGATATTGAGAAGGAAATCGGCGATTTGATGGATCAGCTCGACGAAACGGCAGGCGCGTCTTTCGGCGGCAACCGCGCGTTTGGCGATTCGGTTAGTTTCGAGTTGGGGGGAGAGCAAGTCAGCTTCGCTTTTTCTGACATTTCATCTGAGGCGCTAGGAATCGGCACACCGGAATTCTTGGCGGAGCGGCGAAGCGCGGAAGGTTCCGGCGGCGGTTTCTCTGGCGGTAAGACAGGAGGTAAGACCGGCGGCACGATAAAGGGAGGTCTTGGTGCAGATGATCAGCTTACTATGGACGCGCAAGCAGGCGACGACGAGCTGATTGCAATTGGAGAGCAGGAGTTTCAGCAGGGCATCGAACAGCAGGAGCCGATTGGTGAGGTTGAAGAAACGGATCCTGTGAACGGGGATGCTGAGTCGGAAACTAATCGCACTGTCTCGATTGCTGATTTCCAAGCACAAGTCCGTGGTGCGAGAGAAAGCGTTTCTACTGTAAGAACTGCCATTGGCAATGCCGAGCAGCAGTTAGACGCAGCGGCGCAAAATGTCGGCTACAAGTCTGCTGTATCAACGACCGAGTCAACGAAGGCCGAAAGTAAATTAAGTCAGTCCCCGGAGAAACTCGCTGACACGATCGCATCTGCGCTGGATAAGTCGTTTATCGAGGCATCGTCCTCTACCCTGGATTCGGTAACTGTTGAAGCTTTGCTTAGCACAGAGCAGGGTGACGAAGCAGCGGCACAGGCGGAAGAAGAGGCCGCTGAGGAGGACAATCGCATTAGTTTGTTGGACCGAGTTGAGCAGCAAAGAGACGAGGAGCGTAAGGGGACGACTTTCGATGCAGTTGTTTAGCGCTTGGGATTTTCATGTTTATTGCTCTTTAGCAGAGTTACCCAAAACACTTCGCCGAACAGCCTGAGATAGAACAGTCCTAGTGCTAATGTGAGCAAACAGGGAATCTGCCAACTCTCGAGACCGATGAGTCGGTTTTCGACCAGAAAGACCAGGAGATTTAGCAAAAGGAGGACAGCAACGGTGCCCCAAAATGGACGGAGTAGCTGCTTCCTAAAGTACTTCGGCTCCATGCTCATCGTGCTGCCTCAATTCGTTCCAAACTTTCACCTTCATACTCGACTCCGAGCGTTTCACCCAGATCGTGCATTAAAACCCCCCAGCCGTACGACAACATTTGATTGTCGTCCGTGATAATCTCGGCCCCGTCTGAATAAATACTGAGTTCCTTTCTGCCGAGGATAATAGAGTCACGTATTTCTTTCTCGGTCAGTTCCCGACTCGGTACGTGGTTCTCAAGTCTGTGCCAGTCGAGTTCATCGACCTCTGAATTCTTGCCGACTAGTATTCCGGTTCGATAAGGCTGGTAAATCCATAAAACTGAGTTAGGAAAAGTCTCGATGAATGTAGCGGCGATCGACCTAGTTTGCTCTGGTGTCAGCAAATGCATCGGCAGCCACTGCGCGATTGTTCCACCCGGATTTAATTTCGCTTTTGCCAGTTGATAGAACTCCCTGGAATAGAGATTGTTCATTCCGGAGAATGTTGGAGGCATCGGCTCTAGTGTAATAACGTCATAAAGAGAAGTTGTTCGTCTGAGCCAGGCGCGGCCGTCCATCACAACCGTGCGCACGCGCGGGTCGTCCAGAATACTGTCGTTGACTGCTTGAAAGAACTCGGACATTCGAAACACGGCGTCGCTTATGTCGACCAAATCTATTCTGTCCGGGTTCTCGCTGCGAAGAGCGGCAGCGGTAACTCCGCGCCCGAAGCAGATTATCAGAGCCCGTTTGGGTGCCTCATGCAGCAGCATCGGAAGCCTTCCCATCCATGCCATATAGCCGACAGACCCTAGATCCGCACTTGCACTGAAACCGTCAATGAACAACGCTCTTCGAAGATCGTTTTCGATGACCGCAACAGAGTAATCGGGAGTTTCTTCGTATCCCAGTACCTTATAGGCACCCGAATCGGTTCGCATTGCCCCAATTATGCGCGTGGAGCCGATCGATGAATATCCGAGAACCGCAGTGATAACACATGCGGCAACGGCACTTAGAGCCCGCAATCGCTGCAGATGGGACTGCATCAAGCTTGTACCAAACGCCGCAGTTAACGTTCCAATTAACCACAGAGACTTTGCTACACCTAGACTTGGCAGGAAAATCCAGGCTGCTCCAAGAGCTCCGATGATTGCGCCAAAAGTATTGCTGCCGTGCAACAGACTCCATCTCAGAGGTTGCTTCCCTCGCTCGAGCACGTACGGAAAAATAACCCCTAGGACCACAGCCGGGGGACCGACAACGCCTAGGGCCAGAAGAAATTTACTCAAGTTGGGGTCTAATGCATAAAAGGTAGTCAACGCGTCGAGTCTTTCGACCAGAGGTGCCGTCAATAGTACCAGCGCGCCGCCAAGCACTAAAATAACAGACTTGTCGATACAGCTTCTGCGTATCACAGGTGCCAAGTGCGCTCCCGCGGCCAACGATAGAAGTACGGAAGCAAGCATTATTGAAAAGCTATGTGCCGTGCTGAGAAACGCGGACCTCATTGCCCGAAACCAAAGCACTTCGAGTGCAAGAATCGCGAATCCGCTCATGAACGCTGCTAAATAGTCCGAGACCTCTACGCTGCCTTCTTGCGCATTTGTGTCGAGCGTTTGCGGTGCCGTTTCCTGTCCTCGGACTATAACCATTAAGGCAGCTATTGCGAAGTTGATTCCGGCGAGTAGTATGCCGGCGCTGTTGAGGCCGGCGCTGGGTAGAATTGCGAAGGCCAGGAGCAAAACTCCGAGGGCGGCTCCGAGAACATTAAGCCCGTAAAGCAATGCTACGGACGAGTCCGTTGCTTTCGCCAGCAAACCAAACACTGGAATTGTTGCACCCATGGCCATTGAAGGCGGGCCAATAATAAATAGCATCAGTGAAAGTTGGATGACGGGAGTCAAATCCGGACTCCAAGCGTAGCTCACAGTATCGAGAGAGCTGACCAGATCGAACGCCTGCCCGAGAAACAAGCCGCAGGCGCCGACCACTGCCTCAAGAGCGCCATAGATAGTAAATGGAGAGAACCTCTGCTGGTAAATCCGGAGTAGGCGTCCACTAAGCAGGGTGCCGATCGTCATTCCGCCCATCGTACCAGCGAGCACGAAGGCTGCTGCATGAGCCGACACACCAATTGCAAGCGAGGCCCGCAGCTGCCAAATGATTTCCCAGCATAGTCCGGCGAATCCGCCAAATGCGACACACGTCAGAAGGAGTTTGCGAGCTGCTGTCGAGTTCATGTCTTCAACTAGACCCTTACCCTACGGAGGACTTTAATGCAGCATCTAGTTCGCAAGCTTTAGGTTAGTTGCATGAAAGGAAGCTTACGCAGAGAAAGGTTTAGCATAGCCAGAAAAGAAGATATGATCTCGACTGCTAAGCTAAATTCCTTCAGCTATGAACAGTGACTCAAGCCATTTGGAACGGGTAAATACGCGTTTTCTCTCTCTGCCTTTTTGGTTGCGGCTGATCGTGGCGGCGACAGTTATTGCTATCGTCGTCGTGCTCACTCAGAGCATCCAAATCTTCCCAGGGGCTTTGATGTCGATATCTAATGATTCTTGGCGGGAACCCCACACCCTGCCTGAAGGGGTGGAAAGTTTCTTTGTGGAAACTGTCGACGGTCAAGCACTTGAGACCTGGCGGCTTAGGGTTGACGGCGCTGCTAAGGTTGCAGTGATCTTTCATGGTAACGCGGGAGACGTCGAAAATTTTTTCGGCTACCAGGTTTTCTTTCACGAAATGGGCTACACGTCTTACGGCTTTGATTATCGCGGCTACGGTAAGAGCAGCGGCTGGCCCTTTACCGAAAGCGGTCTAAACGAAGATGGGAGAGCGGTTGTTAAGCATGTTCTCGATAAAGAAGGTGTCGCGTCGAAAGACCTCGTACTGGTCGGCATTTCTATTGGTGGCGGTCCAGCTGCTTCTGCTGCTGTGGAGTTCCGGCCTGGCGCACTGGTGCTTTTCTCTCCATTTACGTCGCTTCCTGACGCGGTCAAAAACACGCCGCTTTTCGGCTTTCTCTATCCACTCTCCTTTTATGACTTTCCTGTTCGCAGTGACGTGAGCATGTTGGGTAACACCTGCTTAGTTGTCGCTCACGGAAAGCAGGATAGGATTATTCCATTCGAGCAGGGGAGATTGGTCTCTGAGAGTTATCGGGGCGCAGGCCGGTCATTCTTCGTTCCCTCGGAGGATGCCGGCCACAACGACTTATTTGTCAGGGTCTATTCGGCGGTGTCGGGGGCAATCGGAAAGTGTTTCGAGTGAACTGGTCAGTATGAAGGGAAGGGTCAGGCGCCGCGGATGTATTTGAGGGCCGGGTTTGAAGGGGAACCAATAAGTTAATGGATGTTGTGGCTCTACTTCAACGGCGCCTGACGCCTTCCAATAGAGGTTATGCCACAAGTAGATAGTCGTGTCCTCTGTTTGTGCGAAATGCACAAAGCAATCTTTCATTTTTAAGCCTTTGTGTGGATAAAGGCTTTATTTTTAGGGAGATAGCAGGAAGGAGCTTTTGGACTTTGGGTCTTCTTGTATATATTTGGGATAATTGCACAGATTGCTGTAGCTTTGTTCTTCGATGTAAGGGGGGCCCTGGGCGCCGGGAGGCGCCCAGGGAATACTGTGTCGTTAGTCGGGTGTATAACGTAGCGTCGTCGTGCTACTGTTGCTTGTGAGCTGTTTGACTTCTGCCCACTCACTACTAGCATTATGCGCCTGTCCGGGAAGAGTGTGCGCTTATTTGTGCAGTATGCACGAATAAGCTGCAAGTCTTGGCGCAGCCGCTCACTTGAATCTGACATAAAAAGTAGTATAAGCGGGAGCTTAAGCAACATTTGTCGTTGTCTCGGCCTTTCGTGTGCTCAGAAGTGCGCAGAACGGCAGCGCAGAAGCGTAATGTATGCGACAGTTTTGGCCGAGTCAGCTATAACAATATGTGAGTAATGCACAAGTGAGTCTTATGCGGGGTCTTTTGGGTCGAAATTCAGGTGAGCTGGTTAGGTTGCTGGTGCGACCAGTTCTCACCTTCTGCCTTCGCCATGGTCTGCGTTATCACCAGTTGGTGGAAATTCAGAAGCAGGTCTTCCTCAATCTTGCAGCGGACGAGATTGAGTCTCGCGGCGAGCGTGTGACCGTAAGCCGACTGAGTGTGACCACTGGCATTAATCGACGGGAGGTTACGCGCATTTATAAGCGCGGGGAGACAGTTGATGATCGGCAAAGTCTTGCTTCACGCATCCTGGGTCAGTGGGAGCAAGATCCGCATTTTTTAACCAAGTCGGGCAAGCCGCGAATCTTAAGTTTCGGAGATGAAGACAGCGATTTTACCAAGTTAGTGGCTGCTGTAAGCCGAGATGTCGGTCCGGCTAGTGTGCTGGCTGAATTAGAGCGAATTGGTGCAGTAGAGCGGACCCGAGGAGGGGTGAAGCTCACAAGAACAACTGACCAGGTGCAATATGACTCCCTGGACGCGTTTAAGCTTCTCTCTAGGGATAGCGACGCATTTATTCGAGCGGTTGAAGAAAACGTTGTATCCGGCGATGAGATCAGAAACCATCATAATCGAACCGAATACGACAACGTGTTTCAGGACGCCATACCAGAGATTAAATCATGGTTGTTTGAGCAGGGCGCAATTTTTCACAAGAAAGCTAGGGAGTTTATCGCTAACTTCGACAAGGACATCAACCCCCAGCCGTCACGAAAAGGCGGAGGTCGAGTCGTTATCACGTCATTTAGCTGGTCAACGGAGGATGACAAGTAAATTAGGTTTGTTTAGAGGAGTATGCCGCGCTTAGTCGCGAAAAGGTTAAGTTTTTTGAAGCACCTGGTGCGCGGCAGCGGATTAGAGAAGGGCAGTGGAAATGGGGAAAGTGGGCACCATGAATCACAGAATTAGGTTTTTTGCGGCCGCCAGTCAGCGCGGGTCCGTTATTGTAGAGTACGCTTTACAGCTTTATTTGTTTCTTTTCCTTTTGCTAGTAGCGGTAGCTGTAGTGAGAGGCGACGTAGAAGAAGTCTACGTAGAGGCCTCGATGGCGATGCAGGGTGGTATGCAAATCGCTATGACTACAACGCATGGGGGAGAAAGCACTCAACGCTGGCCCTCCGATCCGGTTTTTGATCCTACTGACGTTGTAGAGACGTCGAACCAATCTGAAGGCGTCGACTCAGTCGGCGAAACGGACGACCCCGGTTCAACAGCTGATCCTCAACTTGGCGGTGGTACGATGTCTACCAGGCCTAATCAAGCTATTCCTCGCAACGAGGGTGAAGCTTATCCACCGATTCAAGACGGCGGTGATGGTGGGTTGCCCGGCAACACCCGCACTTACTACTAACGGCTCAGGCAACCGAGTGCCGCTTGCCGGAACTATGTGAGACGACAAGTGCGAGTTTGGCTGAAAAAGGGTTATTCACCCATATTCTTACGCACAGGTAGCGCCCTCAGTTGGCGGCAATAATATTTTTCAGCAAAAAACCCTTAAAATACGCAGGCCCTTAACTAGAATTATCTTCATTATGCTGTGGTAATAATGTGTGATACACACATTTTAACGCACGATGTGTTACGTCCGCACTATAACAGCGATAAGAAGTTTCGAGGGCGGCTCTCGCCCTTTCTTGGTCACGGCCACGCGCGGCTGAATGTGTGGCGGTTTTTTGGAGGTAATTATGAAGCATATTGATGTTGTGAAATTTGTGCGCGAATTTAATCGCAGCTGCGCAGTTGCAGCGGCGGTCCTACTGAGCGCATCTAGTGCAGCGGCGCAGTCAGCACCAAATGATTTATACATTGAGCAATTGTCAGGCACTCAGAATGAAATAGAAATACTTCAAGAGGGATCGGACAACAGTCTCGCCATTTCTCAGGACGGTTCTTCAAACAGTGTTACCGCGGGGCAACAGGGAATAAGCAACACGGCAGACATATCCCAAGTTGGAGATAACAACAGGGTTGGAATGTCTCAGCTCGGCAGCAACAACAGCGCTTCAATTCGACAGGAAGGCAATGATAACGATGCGCTTGCAATTCAATGGGGTGGCGACAACACTTTGGATGCAAGTCAAGCAGGCAACGCAAACACGATGTCTGTCGGTCAATACGGCGTCGGAAATTCAGCAGTTACTTCGCAACTCGGTGATGCTAATGAAATGACGCTCACGCAGCACGGTGATGCTCATCATGCCGAGCTTTCGCAGGAAGGTTCAGCGAACTTCATGCGAGTAAGTCAAGACGGAGATTCGAACAGCGTAGTAGGCGAGCAAGTCGGGAATGGCAACAGCATGGAGCTCCAGCAAGATGGAACAGGAAACTCGATTACGTTTCGTCAATATTCAAATTAGATCTTATTGAACCCAACAACTTAATAGCAAAAAATCCATACTCTCTCACCCGTCGCGCCATTGCTGCGGCGGGTGTTTTTCGGATTACTACTCCTGCTGCGGTGTGGACTCAGCAGCGTCTCGCTCCAAGCGAAGCGGGCCTTTGAACTGCAGGCTTCGCTGTGGAAATGGAATCGAGATTTCGTTTGAGTCTAGCGCAGCCTTTACTGAGCTTATTACCTCTCCTTTCGATTGCAGCTGCTTGATCGGTTCGGCAGCTGCCCACCACTTCAGGTCGATGTCTATGCTGCTAGGTCCAAAGGCGCAGGGGAGGACATGAATTTCCTTTTGTTGGTCAACAGAGTCGCACGAAGAAATCGCCTCTCTAATAACATCGCATGCCTGGTCGACATCCGCTTCGTACGCTACGCCGCATGTCAAACTAATGCGGCGTTTAGCCGGGTTGGTATAAATTTCGACCGGATTTTTGAATAGAAAGGAGTTGGGTACGACAATCAATTCGCCGTCCAGTGTTCTAATTTCGGTCATGCGCAAGGTAACGTCTTCAACTGTCCCGGAAATATCTTCGCATTCGATCACGTCGTGCGGTTCGAAAGGGAATTTCCAAAGTAGCAGCAAGCCGGCAAAGAAATTCTCAAAAATGTCCTTGAATGCGAAGCCGACCGCCATCGAAACTACGCCCAAGCCGCCCAGTGCTTTGGTGGGTGTGAGGCCGGGGAAAACAACTACTGCTGCAATGAGCAGCCCGCTCACCCAAACGGCAATTGACAAAAGACGGGTCAGCACAACCTCGAGTGAATACCTCAGATTGAATTTTGCTAAGATGCGTGAGGAGGACTTTTTGACACCAAGGTTGATCAGCCAGGTGAGGATAATGATTACCACTCCGCTGATCAGCAGGGGGCTGTGCTCAATAAAACTGGTCCACATATCAAGCAGAGTCGTGTGCAGGGTCTTAGCGACGCCTTCGATGCTCAGAGACGCAGGGTCGTTTTGGGCCATTCTCCTAACTTAAGTCTATAGGCTCTGTTTGCCGGTGAAGTTTCGGATAAAACTATTCAGGTTTAAGTATGGGTCGTGAAAAGGGCTAAGGGAATGATCTTGGTCATAGGACCAACTAATCGGTTGTCGTAAGCTTCAGCTATTATGAGAATTCCACCAGCTACCCATGATCAATACGAGCGCCTAGGCTCACGCAAATGGACCCGTTTGCCGGCTAATTCACATCTTACAGTGCAGTGGACCGAGCATATCCCCGATCATCTGGTGAACAAGGCGGTTAGTAGTGGTGACTTTGTTGCAGAGCCGGAAAGAGGACGATTGTCCGAAGAGATAGACACTTTGTCACTGCTGGTTAGCCCGGACGATATGGTGGCTGAGGCGGAATTTGAACCTGGCCGTGAGGATTGTTTCATTGGCCTGATGGATCAGGCGCACGGAAATGTAGTTTTGATTCAAGGGCCCTTCGAGGACGACGATCTCTCCTGGCTTTCCGAGATTGAATCCAAGGAAGTTACGGTATTCTTCGCACTTCAGAAATTATATTAGTTTCAGTTTCCAGAATTAACAGCGTGATCTTCGGCTAACGTCAGCTGGTGCTTATTGGTGAGATTGCCTGCTTCGGAGTCTAAATTTTAGTGCCGGCGAGGAAGCTAGGTGGCTCGCCGGCACTAAATGATCACACTCCGCCTAGTTACGCATAGCGTCCTGGGCTAGGGCATTAACCTTCCGCCACGCCAGGGTGGCCAGTTTGTGATCAGCTGCTGACTCTTCATTTAAGCTTTTGATTAGTTCGTCAGCTTCGTCATACAGTGAAAGCTGCTCAGCAAATGCTCGCGCTGTGCCGTAGCCCGCCATTTCGTAGTGCTCAACGCGTTGGCACATGGAAATAATAGCAGCATCTTTGGCTTCCTCGCCTTCTACTTCGTCGAGGACCTCTTCAGCTTCTTTTATGATTCCTTCGATGCCTTTGCACTTATGACCGCCCGGGGAGAACTTGTGGTTTTCCATGATCTTCTCAATGCGTTTCCGCTGATTTTCAGTTTCCTTGAGGTGGTTGCTCAGGGCTTTTTTCAAAGAAGCATCGGTAGCGTTGTCGATCATTTTAGGAAGCGAGTCGCAAATTTGCTTCTCTACGCTGTAAAGATCTTTTAGTTCGTGAATGTATAGTTTTTTCAGACTGTCCAGGTTCATTGATTCCTCCACACTAAAAAAGTGCCAACATATTATTCTTATTGGGAGCTTACACGGCCCGACCAGGGGGGAAGTATGATTGCTATCATGTAAACGGAGAGTTCCGCTGGTTAATCTACGTTCCTCAAGCATGAATGAAAATTGACAAACTAGTGCAAGCCGAATCGATGCCTTTAAGACTCGATTAACGAACTGCACGGGAGGGTAAGACGATGTTCATTTCTAAGCGATACATTCACGTCACACCACTGTTGCTGGCGCTGCTGTTAGCTGCTGCATGTTCCGACGGCAGCATTAAGAAGCCGGAAGACTGGAATAGAACGGAACGAGGAGCGGTTGCCGGCGGAGCCGGAGGTGCGGCACTTGGTGCTTTAGCAGGGAGTCAGTCCGGCAATACGGGTGCGGGGGCCGTAATTGGGGGTGCCGCGGGAGCAGTCGCAGGCGGTGTTATCGGGAATGAAATCGACAAGACTGATGACGATGACAGTTAATTGATTACTTGTATAGCTAAACGAGGACGATCGAAAAATGTTTCGTGACAACAAATTTTTTAAAGCGGTATTTATTGTCGGCGCTTTGGGCTTAGTCGCTTGCGGCGGCTCGTCGGACGATGATGTTGAATTTAAAGGCACCGTTCAGACTGTCGGAGATCAAAGTGCGTTCTTTGGGCCGAAAGTGGCTGTGGCTGACGCACAGGTTTGCGCTCTCAGCCAGTGTAGCTTTACCGACATAAACGGAAACTGGAACTTTAACGTCGGTGACGACACATACCAAGGTGGAACAGTCGTCTTTACTGTCGCTTATGCGGGAGCGGAAGCTGCAACAGAGATCTCCGGCTTGGACGATAAGTCTGATGAAGTCATAGTAGATTTTATAATCCAAGACGACGGTACGCTGTTTGTTGCTAGTGTGCGTGAGAATGACTTCGACACAATCGCTGATGAAATAAATGAAATAGGCGAAGAAGTGGAAGACGAGGCGGACTCCGCAGAGGACTCGATTGATGAGGAAGCGGATTCCGCTGAGGATTCAATTGACGAGGAAGCTGATTCAGCCGAGGATTCTATCGAGGAAGAGCTATAGATTCTTCTATGCACTTGGCAGCAGGTAGTTGCCTGTTCAATCTAAGAGGAGGGATCGGGACTGCCTGCTGCCGCAGCAACTTTGAGTTATTCACCTCAGAAAATTGCCTTCAGAGCCTGCATCAGCAGCCAGAGAAAGAGGCCAAGTGCTAAAAATAGGGTGCAGAGCAGCGCAGTTATAAATAGTCCAGCAACTTGGCGCGGGCTCCTGCCCACGGGCATGTTCTGAGTTTGTAGGTCCTGCGTTAGCAGGTCAATATTGCGCACATTTGCCTTCCAGCGCATGTCAAAAAAGTCTCCTAAAAGCGGAACTGCTCCAACGGCGCCGTCGACTAGTATGTTCTTTGCCATTCTTACGAGAGTGCGCTTGCGTGCTCCGTTGCGGGCAGCGTGAATCAAAATTCCGGCTGATATAAGTGCACCTACAGCGTCGCCGGCAACAGGGACGAGGCCGATTATTGAGTCCAGTCCGAGACTGAACTTTGTCCCGGGGATGGTAAACTGACTGTCGAGCAATACCGCAAAGCGCCGAAGTGCGGAATTGCGATCGTTTCGATCCGCTATCTGCGTTTCACCGGAAAATGCTGCGGGGGTGGTGCTCATGCTTGTCCAGTTTAAATGAGGTTAGGCGCACGGAGCATGACACTGCTCATACGCCGGCCCAACTGATGCGATCTACCGTAAAATCATGCTCAAAATGCTGACTTACAATATTCACAAGGGGAAACGTTTGCGCAGCAACGAGCTTATACTGGAGAGACTGCGCGAACGAATCCGCCACGTGGATGCTGACCTAGTTTTCTTGCAGGAAGTGGTTGGCTCCGACGTGCGAGAGTCAAGGGACGGTGGTTCGCAAACTGTCGAGGCACAGCTCGAGTTTCTTGCTGATGAATTGTGGCCTCATTATTCCTACGGGCGCAACGCCGTTTACGATTCAGGGCACCACGGGAACGCCTTGATAAGCAAGCATCCCATAGCTCAGCAACGTAATATCGATATATCCACCAGTCATGCGCTGGAGAAACGCGGGTTGCTCCACGCGAAAATAGAGTTAACCTCTCGGGAGCGGCACTTGGACTGCTTCTGTACACATTTAGGGCTCTCCATTTGGGAAAGACGAAAGCAGTTCCGTCAAATATCGAAGAAAATTTCACGCCTAGTTGATAGCCGAGCGCCATTTATTTTAGCTGGGGATTTTAATGACTGGTTATGCGTTGGCGGACCGCTACTGAGCTCAACGCTCCAGGCTGAAGAATTTTATTACTGCCTACATCGCAGACGACCCAAAACCTTTCCTTCCTTTTGGCCCATTCTGAGCATCGATCGCATTTATGGTCGCGGTGTTAAAGTTGTTAATGCAGAAGTGTTGGATGACAAAGCTTGGCGTTCGCTGTCTGATCACTTACCGCTGTATGTTGAGGTGGAGACCTCTACCGATGAGCAACCGTGACCCTGCTTATGACCGGCGTCATGGAGGGCCAGGTGAGCGGTGTGAGATATGAGTAGTATTCTGTTAATGAACGAGCCGCGCGCTCAAATTAAGGAGAGACCAAATGAACTGGGAACAAGTCGAAGGAAATTGGAAGCAGTTTAAAGGAAAAGTTCAAGATAAGTGGGGCAAGCTCACTGACGACGAACTGGACCAAATCGACGGCAAGCGTGAAGTGCTGGCTGGTAAACTCCAGGAGCGCTACGGCTATGCCAAGGACCGAGCGGAGAAAGAAATCGACAGCTTTTGTACTACCTGCAAGCACTAAGCGTGCGTTCTTCTGCCACTGCGCACCGGCAGCCTTCTGGGCTGCCGGTATTTTAGATCCCCGCCAGTTTTTTAAGTTTCGCTGCTTTTCTCTTGTCCGCCTCTGATAACATGACCCCGGAACTTCCCGATGACCGGAGCGTTAATAGGTCGTTCCAGCGATTGAAACATTTCTCCGCATATGTGCCTTTCGGGTGCCTGCGGATGCACTTTTCATACAAATACTGAGTATACTCCCAAGGAAAAAACTGATCGAGGGAATCGTATGCTAATGGAAGCATAAAATCCGCTTCCTGCGCTTCTGCGGGGGGCAGTTTTTCTTTAGTCAAAACCTCGTGCAGGATAGAGGTTGCTCTTAAGAGTTCTACTGCGTGATTACTGTATTGATCAACCGGAGTGGAACGTGATCTAAGTGGCATGTAGATGCCCGCCTGCTTCAATAGATGGCGGGCGGTCTCTAAGCGTTCCTGCGCAGACTTGGTGTCTAGTTTGGCACTAGACGGCTTCCATTTCTCCAGACTTGAGATCCAAGAGTGCATCTCTACAGACTGATCGTGTGAAAGCTTTAGTTTTGATTCGATATCTTTGAAAGTCGCAATTGCTTTTACCGGGTCCTTTAGCACCCGCACATACAGCGTCAGCAGCGCACGCATTGACTCAATCGGTGTTTGGTCATCCGTCGGAACGAGGCTTGCGTCAACTAGTGCTTTCTCCGCTCGAGCGTACGCCCCCATCGCCAGCAAAGCTGTTGCCTTTTCGAATCGGCTCATTCCCTCCGGTAAGCTGTAGTTTTGTGGAAAAGGGTCGACTAGCTCAAACCGCGTATGACAGCTGATGCAGTGCGATTCCAGCGACAACAGACGCCAGCGCACGTACTCTGTATGGCCGCCTCTTATCCGGCCGGCTACATCGCGAAGCGTGTCTCGCATGAGCTTTAAGCTGGCCTGGTATCCCGGGTCATTGTCCCATCGTTTATCCTGCTTTCGAACCGCATGGAACTCATTAGCAATTCGCCGGACATCTCGCTCAACGCGTTCTTTAACTTTGGGGTCAGCCAGTGCATTTGGCGAAAGGAGAATAGGCCGAAGGTCTAAATAGACCGTATTTATATCTCTCATCTCCTTCTCGATGTTGGTCTTGCCGCTTTCAGCGAACGCGCTGCAGCAAAGCAGGCAAATCAATGTCGAGTGCCGTAGGACTGCACACATACTTGAGACTGGTGAAGCTAGTTTCACTTACATGTCCTCTGCAATGGAGCTTAGGCGTTCAACATCTACAAGCTGAATTCTGCCGCTCTGTTCTAAATTAAGAATTCCCTCTCTTTCCATGTCCTTGGTAACGCGGATAACGGTTTCAGGAGTAGAGCCCACGAGATCCGCTATTTCCTGGCGAGTCATCGGAATCTCTGGTGCACTGCCGTTGTTTCTCGCGAACTTAGGTGCAAGCGACAGTAGCGAAGCAGCGATTCGAACTTCGACACGGTCATGGGCCAGCGCGCGTGAGATGTCGTGAGAGTTTCTAAGCCGCTGAAAGACTTGCTCGAGAAACGCTCTACTGATCTCCGGATGTGCATCCAAAAAACGTAGAATTTTGTGCTTGCTTATTCTCAAGATGGTCGTCTTTGTCTGTGCTTTTACCGCCGCGGCGTATGGTTCGGGACTGATGGCCAGCATAAGTCCAAACGGGTCGCCGGGTGCGAGCAATTCGACGATTAGCTCTTTTCCGCTGACCGAGCTTTTGACCATCGCGATCCTGCCTTCTAGGACTAGGAACCCGCTGTTTGCTTCGTCGCCCTCCGAGTTTAGAAAGCTGCCTTGCGACAGCTCTACGATTCGACTACCCGCCGCTATTCGCGCAATATCCTTTTTCGGAGCGTCCGCAAAAAACTCTAGGGCTTCCAGTGCTTTCACGGCCCTAGGGTCAGTTTCGGCAGATGCAGCGCCATCATCAGCATCCGGGCCCTCTGCGGCGGCTTTACCTCTGGATGACGGCCCTGCTCTGTGCAGGGCTAACTCCACAGCCGCACGCAGTTCGAGCTCTTTAAAGGGTTTTAGGACATAACCGTAAGGCTCTGTAACCTTGGCTCGCTCTAGTGTGGCCTCATCTGCGTGCGCTGTTACAAATATTAACGGGATAGAATGTTCATCCCGTATTATCTCGGCTGCTTCGATGCCGTCCATTTCCCCTTTTAGGCGTATATCCATCATGACCAGCGATGGGGTTTCGCTTTTCAGTAGATCGAGTGCTGCCTCCGCTGAGGCGCACGGGCCCAAAGTAGAGTATCCCATCTCTTGAAGAAGCTCTTGGATGTCTGCGGCGATCACGGCCTCGTCTTCCACTATCAGAATACGAACTGAATTTGTTTTATTCATCTGCTGAATGCTCCCTGTTAAATGAAATCTTGCAAACGGTGCCGCCGCTTCCTTCCCAGCTAATGCTTCCATCTAGCTGCGCCGCCATCATATTGACAAGGCGCATACCAAGCGTCCTAGGGTTCTCCTGACTAACCGGTGTTTCGAATCCTACACCGTTGTCACCTACAACCAAACTTATGCTTTCTCCATTTACATCTGCCTTGACGTAGATCGTAGGCTTTGAAGTGACGTTCCCATTTCCGTTTCCGTCTTGAGGGAAGCCGTGTTGTACAGAATTGGCGATTAGCTCACTAACAATCAGCCCACACGGAAGGGCCTGATCAGGTGATAGATACAAATCTTCTGCGCTGACGGATATTGGAAAATTCCGGCCTGACTCATCAATTGCAACAACGCTTTCCCCGATTTCCTTAAAATAGTCCTGAGCTGAGATCTCGCTCAAGCGGTCAGATCGGTAAATAAGCTGGTGCAGAAGTGAAAGAGATTGGACCCGACGATATGTGTCGGATAACTGATCCTTTGTCGCCTCGGAAGGCGTTCGTCTTAACTGCATCCTCACCATACTTGCAATAACCTGTAGGTTATTGTTTACGCGGTGGTGGACTTCTTGGATCAGGGTCTCCTTTTCCAACAGAGCTGCGGCCAACCGCATTTCCGATTTGGTGCGTGCCTCAAGTTCTGCGCTAAGCTTGCTCGCTGAGGACACGATCATTCCCTGCAGCCTAAGAAAATGCTTGTAGAAAATTCTCAAAAACAAAAACAGTACGGACGAACCGAACAGCGCAATCAGTGTGGATGCTATCACAACTTGAGAGATATGGCTGCTCAGCGCGTAAGTCACAGATGCCGTGCCGAGTTGAATCTCGGACAAGCGCTCAGCAAGCGGCCAGATGCCAATCGCCGCTGACAGCAGTGACATCAGGAGCACCCAGGATACGGAGAAAAGCATCAGCGAACGCCACAGGCGTTTGAAGCGTGCCTGATCGATCGCGACCTCTTCCCAAACTAGAAAAAGAAATCCGAGTCCTACCAGCAGTGAAAGAGAGGCGGAATGGGGAGATGCGCTGGTATACTGCCCCCAGCCGAAGGCTGTCTCCGCATCGATTACGTGCCCATAAAGCGTTATCACAGCTATCGACATGCCGATTAAAGTTATGAAAGCTGCGAGGAACAAACGGTCAGGGTGTCTCAGCGTTGTTGGCCAGAGCACAAAAGCAGTTGATAAGGTGAAAATGGTAACCGCTAAGTTGGGAGGAGTTCGCTGAAAATGCGCAGAGCACATTCCTAGAGTAGCCGCCGCCACTTCCTGGTCAATCTGCAAATCCAACTGCGGGATATACTGCATAAGGCTCAACAGGGTGAGCAGGAATGTAAAGGCAGCAAAGAGTAAACCTAGTCGGACCGACTCACGAGCGTAAAGCAGAATACAAATTCCTGAGAGGGTATGGAGGACTGCGCCCGAGGTCGTTACCCCGCGCACAAACCAGGAATTACAAAGAGAAGGGGAGACAACCATTATCACCAGCAGCAGCGACGCTGCAGTTGCTAGGCTGCCGCATACTACACTGGGCCTCGGCCAATTCGCCGCTGAGGACATTAGATTTGCGCTCCCTGAGTTGGCGGGAAGGGGCCGGTCTGCTGACATTAATTTCTGGCTATTTTTCTAAAATTCTCCTGTAGCATACCGCTGTTTGAAGGCAACATGATACCGCTCATACTGCCTCTGGCGGCAAAATGCTCAATTTGTATACCTCCGCTGCTGAGGAACTAACCGCCGATGAGCCGGCGGCTAGGGAATGGCTCTTTCTCCTTGATTTTACTGAATGTATCAAAAGTTTAGTCCCCATGACTCAGCTCATAACACAGTCAATCTCTAAAGCCTTAAGCTGAACCTCAGACTATGTGATGTCTCAGTTTTCTGGCGCACGGAATGCCGGAAGAAATAAGAGGCAGTTATCAACCAGAATGTAGAGGAACGATCATGCTTAGTTGGGCTGTTACTTTTTTTGTCATTGCTTTAGTAGCCGGAATTTTAGGTTTCACGGGAATTGCCGGAAGCGCAGCGTCAATCGCTCAAGTGCTTTTCGTCGTATTTCTCGTGTTGTTCCTGGTTTCGCTTGTTACCGGCCGACGTACACCGCTCTCTTAAAGGGCGACGGACGCGGCTGTGTAAATTGATGTAACTCGAACGAGGAGATTCGTATGAATAATCAAAGCGTCGACAATAGCAGCGACGCGGCATCCGCCAATGGTCATTATAGTGACGAGCCCAAGCGCAGCAGCAAAGCCGCGCCTGGGTGCTCGTCGGCGGATGTGCGCCAACAGATTGAGGAATCCGCTCAGCGCGTTCGTGAGAATGTTGAATCGAAGGTTCAAGAGTTTTCGGAGAACCTCGATACTGTGACCGATGAGCTGAGGAGCTACGTGCGTAGTAAGCCGATGGAAAGCGTAGCTATGGCCGTCGGGGCAGGTCTGGCAATTGGATTCTTGCTTCGCAGGAAATAAGCGAGCTCCGTCAGGAATGGAAACCAACGGCTCAAACGAGCGAGCTGACGAGAGCGGCGGCGGACGGAGCGCGGAAGCGCGCGCCGCATTGGAGGACGAAGCAGCTAAGGCAGCTGAGTCATTCCGCGCCGTCGCTCACGACTCGCTCACGATAGGCAAGACGCTCTGGCTTGAACTGCAGTGCGATCTGCGCAGGGCGGCTTTGAAGCTGTCATTTTTGTTGCTTCTGGGTGTTCTGGCGTTGGCGCTCGTCGTAGGTGCCGGGGTTTCGCTTGTTGGCGGCTTGAGCGTATATGCGTCGCAGTTAATGGGGGTTAATGCCGCACTGGGCGGAATAGTGTTTGGCGCTTCCCTACTAGCGCTCGTATTGGGTATCGGCTGCTTATTTATTGCAGTCGCGTCTCGCAGAAGTCGGGAAGCCGTGCGTAAACGACTCTTGGGAGATGGTCCGTCACGCGCTGCTGAGGATTCGGCATTGCACTGAAGTCCAGCTTAATGAGGGCGATGAGATGACTTTGTTCAATACAGGCAAGGAGATGGTCGGCGCTTACAGAGAGTGCAAACTGAAGGCGGTGCAGTCGTCTTCACGCGATTTTGTCTTTAGTCTTGCAGAACTTGCGCGCCCGACAAGGATCATCAGTGCCTTTCCCGTCCAGACTTGCTTTTGCGGAGTGCTGCTGGGTGCGGAGGGAGTTCAGCAGATAGTTGCTAAGGAGGATACGCGCCCCACTCCCGAGCCGACACTGAGAGGTTCTGTCGACGAAGAGTTTTGCGCATGTGCAAAACCTGGAAGCCAGCCGCGCAAGGAAGAGCGAAAGCAGTCAGTCTTGCGAGGAATTGCAGCCGGTCTGAGCAGAGCAGTTGTGATTGGATTGGTGAAAAAATCATTTGACCGATCGGCCGTAGATGCGCCTGCCGCTGGTTCGGCAGGTGACGGTCATGCCTACACTGAAGGAATATTCGAAG
>JAUIIP010000109.1 GCA_030431555.1 bacterium | reverse complement strand
CTGCCGTGGAACCGCGGAAGCTGTCTACAAGGGGCTGACTATGGAGCGCTCAGAGCGAGTTTCCCGGCACCGCAGCATGATGCGCTATCTAGACACTTATAGCGCCACCGATTGGGCAGAGTCCTTCATGGCCAGCTTGACCAAGCGCAGCAAAGCGTCTGTCAATGGAGGAACGCTTAATTTGTCTAAGCTAGACCCCGGCAGTGCTACCATGACTGATGTGCTTTCGTTGGTAAGTGAGCGCGAGCTGCTCGTATTCTTGGATTACGACGGAACGGTTGTGCCAATTTGCGATCAGCCGGATCAGGCTGTCCTTAAAGACGATGTTAAACAACGGCTGCGAGAAATTGCCGAAATGCCGCACGTCCATCTAGTTGTGGTCAGTGGACGGGACAAACAATTCCTGCGTGAACAGCTTGGGGATCTGCCGATAGGGATCGCCGCTGAACATGGCGCGATCTACGCTTCAAAGCCTGACGGCCCGTGGAAGCGGCTTGCTCATGGTGACCGCCGGAGATGGTATCGAGCTGCGCGCCAAGTAATGTCGGACTACGCATCCAGAGTTCCTGAGAGTTTTGTGGAACGCAAGAAGTTCGGTATCGCTTGGCACTACCGGAAGTCTCCCAAGGAGTTCGCTGCTTACCAGGCACGAAAACTGAAGCATGACTTGGAGCTGGCGCTGTCAAATCTTCCTGTAAGTGTAATTTCGGGAAAGAAAGTTATCGAGGCGCGTTCAGCCGGGGCGAATAAAGGTACTTTCGTTCGCTGGTATTTGGAGAATCATAAGAGGCACAGGGACCGCGCGATTGTTGCCTTTGGTGACGATCAAACCGACGAAGACATATTCTCTTCGATCGAGGCTCCGGGGCTCTGTATCCGCGTGGGTCATGGCTCTACGGTTGCCGACTATCGCATAGAAACTCAGGGAGAAGTCCTGCCGTTGCTCGAGCGTTTGGTGCAAATGGGCGCCAGCCAACTCGAGCTTCCGGGGCTTTCATTGGCATCGCCGGGGGAGCATAACGCAAAAGCCGGTGTCAGCTACCGCTGGTAGTGCACAAAGTTGTGCCGAAGTGGGTAAGTGTTTGCCTCAAGTGTTTAGGGCGCTTGGGAGGCGTTTGGGTAATTCTTTGCACATCGGCAGTCTGTAGTTTTTTTCAGTGAATGCCGTACAGCTAGTTCGCTTTGTTATGTGCCCGCGATCAGATAAAATGAATCTATTGGGCTTCATACATGGAGCGGCGGCGCACCGGGTGGGTAGTTCAGATACAGCGTTTAGAAAGAGGGCCTATCCCATGAAAAGAAAAACACCGTACCTGACACCGCTGATGAGGGCGGCCGCAATAGGCCATACATCAGCAGTCCGCAAGCTCCTGGAAGACGGCGAAGACGTCAATGAGAGGGGGCCTAGGAATTCCACCGCCCTGATGTTCGCCGCAGGCAGCGGCCACGTGGAGATAGTGCGTGATCTGCTAGATAATCACGCCGATACGTCTCTAGAAGAAGAAGGCGGATGGACTGCGCTCAAGCATGCCGAAGTTGAGGGATACTCTGAGATAGTCCGGATGCTTCAGCGTTCTCGTTAGTCATTCGCTTTTTCCAAACACGGCAATACCAGATACGGCTATCGTCGAGCCGGTAAACTGCTCGAAGCTAAAGGTCTTGATCCCGGTTTTTCGTTCCACCGGGAATACAAGCCAGCGTCCGTTGTATAGTCTGTCTGCGAGACGTGTAGTTCCCGCAGACTGAACCTTCGACATTCGCCAGAACGAGTCACCGTCTGTCATGAACAGAGCGACGGCGGTGGGATTTGTCTGTTTGAAGCGCAGGGTGATTTCACCCGAGCCGGCAGCCTGCACAGACCAATACACGGGACGGCTCCAGGCGGGGCTTGGCTTAAAGCTTGAGAGTTCGACGGAGAAGCTATCATTTGCAAGCAAGGGGAGCGCGAGTTCCGAATCTTTGCCAAGCTCCACTTGGTACAGCACCTCTCCCAGACCTGACGATCTGTTTTGTACAAATTCTGCGTAATTGCGCTGAGCAGTCATTGCGGGCGGGGATGCATAAAAGCGATAGCTTTGATGTATTTGGCTGTCGAACCACATAATCGCGGCAAAAATTAGTCCGGCATAAATCACATCTTTAATCAGGCCTGCGAGCTTTTTCGTTTTGGGAGCGCCCGACTTCGTCAATCCTCCATGAATCAGTTGTCCAACTGTCTTAAGGCGGCTCAGGAAAACCTGGTTTGTGGAGGCGCGGATATTCCAGTCGGCTCTGCTCATAACCTCAAGGGCATCATCGGCCCCGGGGACCGCGGCTACCGCATCTTTTGCCATTTGTTGGCCTTTCGAGACTTCTTTTTTGAGCAGTCGGGCTGCTGCACGGAACCGACGCTCCGCGGGACCGTCGAGGGAGCCGCACCTCAGCGACTCGGCTTCGTGCAGGCAGGTAAGGAAAAGTTCAAGTCTCTTTCTCATAGCTCGGGGTCGTCGACTCCATTTAGGACGACTGCGGAAACGGCCAGTCCGCCTGATGTCAGAGAGACGAGTTTTATTTCCTTTCTGCCCAAGTCCTGCTCCTCGTCAGTTAGCGGTATCTCGAGCCAAGCTCCTTTGTTGTCCGCGAGAACTATTTCATCGAACTGGTCGGATATGACTCTTGAGCCACGAGAGAATTTGTTTGCACCCCACACAAAAAGTGAGACTGCTTGCAGCTTAGATGTTTTGGGGAAATTCAGTCGTACGTAACCGGTGTGGTCTGCGGTCAGATAGTGAGTCACGGCTAATGGATTGCGTTGAACAATCTTTGGTCTAACGTAGAATCCGTCAATGTTTAGCGAGTAGCCGCTGGGCAGACTGAAGCGACTGTCCTCAACAGATAATTCACCTTCTCGACCCAAGTCGACCCGCGCGAGCATGTTTGTCATCGGGGGATTATAAAAGTGCTCTTGTGCATAAACGGGCGGGTCGCCGCGCTGTCTGTCGACGAACTTAAGCATATGAACCGCACCCGCCAGAAGGGCTGCAGTAAGTAACAGCGAGAGCGCAGGAACGATCAGCCGCGTTTTGGGTTTATCGAGCTGATACAGCTCGAGGGCTAAATGCTCCATATGGCTGCGCAGTAAGTAGGAATCGCCTCGGAGGTGCCGGGTATCCGTTCCTGCGCTTATTGAAGGCAGCTCAAGCACAGGAAATGTAACTCTGGCTCGGGCTTGGAGACGTTTCTCCTCAGCACTTCCTGCAAGCTTGTCCGATCCGACGGCGAACCTCGACAGCCTGACAGCTTTTTTGAATGCACGCACGGCTGAAGCTTCCATGCCGCGATCTAGAAGCAGCTCGACAGCAGCAGCTTCGTCGCGAGCGGTGCGCACCGCGCCTTGCAGTAAGCCGCTCATCTACTCTCTCCTGGCCGAAAACGGCCGATTCGCTCGAGTGCGCACAGCGCTGGCATGCTTAGCAGCATTAGCTGAAGATGGAAAGGAATTAGGTACCTAGGCTGACCCATCGACACGAATGCCATAGCCGACACGCCGATAACTGGAACTACTGCAAAACACAGCTGCCATAGCCAACGTCTACGCCGCACAGCAAAAACTGTCCCTAACACCCCAAGAGGAATAAAGGTCCAATACCAAATCAGCGTTGACCATCGGGCTATGGATTTCTGCTCTTGCAAGTCTCTGAGCGGCCAGTAAAGCTCCGGTAGAAACAGCTCCCGAATATTGTGCAAACTGCGCACGGTTTGGATTTGGGGCTGGTCTGACCACAACTTCAGAGTTGCTCGCCTGAAGTATTCCCGGTCCAGAACGGACGCACGAATCGCCATTGGTGCGGAAAGCAGCTTGTTGAAATGGGAGTTGTTATTGTGAAAGAAGTAAAAGGTATTATTGGCCTGCTCGAAGCAGCCGATACCTCTTCGCTGTGACTGCCCTAGATAAGAGTTGAACATATCATTGGCAGCGATAGAAAACATCGGTTTGCCCGCTATTACGGAGTTGATAGCACTTACTGCTGCGAAGGGGATAAGCACGCCCAGGATGAAAATCGGGCAGTAGTTGCGCAGGTGCTTGAATCGAGGCATCAGCCACAATGCTAGAGCTCCGGCTACAAAAGCTAAGCCTTGACCCTTCGTAATTACGGCGAGTCCAAATATTATGCCGGAAACGTAGAACAGAATTCGGCGGGGACGCTCCGTCATGGCCCTTAGCAGAATCCACTGAGCGGCAGTGACGAAGAACAGGAATAATGGCTCCGAAACAAAGAAGCTTAAAAGAGCCGTTCGCGGGATGTACACACTGAGTATTACGGCCAGCACTAGGGCAGCTCGCTTACTGGAAAATAGTAAATAAGCGATTAAGTAGGAGAACGTATTGGCGGCGGCCAAAAGGCAAATTTGAAGTGCGGTGATAACACTGAAACCTGATGAATAGCCGAAAAGCGCAAAGACCAGTGCAAAGACGTAGTGTGTCCCCGGAGGGTAAAAGCGCTCGTAGGGGACAACTGATGGCGCGCCGATTAAATCCCACGCGCGCTCGATGTAGCCTCGCATGTCGGCATAGACGGACTCAAGCGGTGAGTGGACGAAGTAAACTTGATAAATCCCGGCTGCAAGAGAAATTAGGAATACCAGGGCTGCCTGGCTCCGGATATCCTTTGCCGAGGAGCCTTGTGATGCTTCCATGCAAACCTTGGCCTCAGTGCGCGACGTCGTCGGATGCCTTCTTCGCGCTGTTGATTGCTAGCGTTCGGATTATTTCTGTCTGTACTTGTTTTGTTTTACCGAGCTGAGTGTAGAGCAAGATTAAACAAAATAGAGTTCCAACGGCAAATAGGTAAAGCACCAAATCGGCGCCCCGGCCGACTCCCAGCTGATTTGCCACCACCGTGGTTGCGTTAGGAAATAAGACCGCAAGAAACAGTAAGACGAATAGCCCGAGAGCAGCAAAGCGGTCAAAGAGTACAGAGCGGAAAAAGCTCAAGTAAGTCAGAAAAGAGCCAAGTATGCCTAGGATAAGAATGACTTGAATGCTGCTCATTTTCTGAACATCTCCATCATCGACTCCCAAGCAATGTTGAAGGCATTGGAAAGCTTTTGCCCTTTCTGCAGTGAATATTCAGTATAAGTAATAGTAACAGGGACCTCCTGCATTCGGAGTTTGTGACGGCTAATTTCCGTTAGTATCTGGGTCGCATGTGCCATACCGTTTTGAGTTATTGCTATCGAATGCGCTGCCTTAGCCGTCATTGCACGAAATCCGTTATGAGTGTCGGTGAGCGATAGTCCGGACGCGAATTTGCTGAAAATAATAGCTGCATGTAGAAGAATGCTCTTGGACTTAGGTATTCCGACTGCAGCTCCGCCGGACATAAATCTACTGCCCAGCACGATGTCACAGCTTCCAGCCTTGAGCGGCTGCAGAAGACGAGAAATTTCGTCTGCGCTGTGTTGCCCATCTGCATCAAAAGTAACGATATACTGCGCATTGTTCATAAGCGCGTATTTAATGCCCGTCTGCAGAGCGGCGCCCTGACCAAGATTAACGATGTGGCGACAGATATGCACAGCTTCAGAGTATATGTGTTCGCCGACATAAGTTTCCGAGCCGTCATCGACTACAACTACCTGGTAACCATACGCGAGCACGCGATCGATCACAGTCGCGATCTGTGCGCCTTCGTTGAATGCCGGAATTACTACCCAGGTGTCCGTCGAGTTCTGTGTTTTCGAGTCAGTCATTGTTGTGTCACTGCAAGCAGACGTCTGCTATTTTTGATGCGTCGCCGGTGGTGATGATTCGCTCGTAAGTATAGTGATTTTCGGGAGTTAGCGCTTCTGTGTTGACGCTAAACCAAGAAAGCTTGGCGTTTTAGGTAGTCATCAGGCAGAAAGTAACTAGTTTTCTTAACTATTTTTGCTGGGTCCGGGCTGAGGAGAAAACCGCATGTTGAATAGGCTTAGCCTATTTGTTGTATTATTTTTGTCGGTTTTTTGTTCGCGCTGCTTCGCGAGCGATATCGCGTTCACCCTTAATGTCGTAGCAAAGGAAGACCAGGTTCGAGTTAGTTTTAGAAACACCGGGACACACTCGACACCTTCCACCCGGGTCACTGTAGAACTTGCCGGAGAAGTTTACGACTCGGGTCCCCTCGGTCCGCTGCAGCCCGGTGGGCAGGGTCAGGCGCTGTTTACCGTAAAATTTCCTTCTGAGCCCGGCACATACCCCCTAATCACTCGACTGCTTTACGATAATGACGGGCAGGCTATTTCAGTCATTAACGCGGGTTACTTTAACTACAGGACGCGGAGGACGCTTAAGGTTGGCCGCGGTATCAACGATCTCGTTCTGCGAAAGCACAGAACATTATTCGTTCCCCGAGAAGGCGGGCATCGGCTAACGCTTGTTTTGCCCAATGAGGTGCGAGTTAGCGAGCGTGAGGAGGACGAACAGGGGATCTATTTTACTCTAGAAAATTCCTTGGAGGGTTTTTCTCTTAACTCTCCGTACTACGCAGTTTATCAAACCAATCCGGAGGACAAACCTCAAGGGACTTCGATTGTCAGCGCTAGGCTTACAACTCAGAAAGTCGAAAAACAGGATTCAGTTCTGCCATCATGGATCTATTTGTTTGGAATGATCTTCGGCTTATCTGCGGTTTTTCTCATTACGAGCCGCTTCGACGCGGACGAAGCAGCATTGACCGCGACTCAGATCGCACTTGTCCGCTGGGCGTTCAGTGTTTTCATAGTGTCCGGCCTGTACTCCGCTTTTTATTTCGGCTATTTGGTGCCGGAAGCTCTTCTGCCTCATGTCGAAGGCTTGAAGTTTCGTGGCACAGCGGTAGGTCGCTACTTGCTGATCGTACTGCGAACACTTCTAGAGTGGCTGTATTTTGACGGAGGTAATTACGACTATTTTGCTAAATACGTCGCGGATCCACTTTACGCATATATGCTTTTCGGAAACTACTTTGTCCTTCGCTGGCTGATAAAGCCTGATCCCAAGACCGATAAGTATTGGCACTTAATGCGAACTGTTACTTCACTGGGGCGAGGAAGCGAAAAGGATGTTTTCTGGTCTAAATATTCTAAAGTCGCGGTTCTCACGCTTATGGTTAAGGCGTTCTATGTACCGCTTCTCACCAGCTGGATGGTTAACGATATTTACCATCAGGGAAACCTCACTCGCGCATTTCGATGGGACTTTGTCTACATTCAAAGCTATATCGTGGCGGGTTTGATCTTAATTGATGTCAGTGTTTTTGCCTTTGGTTATCTTGTCGAGCTGCCCCAGCTCAAAAATCAAATTCGCTCTGTTGAGCCCACATTGCTGGGGTGGGTCGTTTGCATCATGTGCTACCCTCCATTTAATTCGTTTACCTTCATTCCATTTGACAAACCGCTGAACGCCACGTGGGCGCCGCCAAGCGAGTTTGAGCGCTATTTTGCGCTTTGCGCGATTGCATTTCTTTGGGCTATTTATTGCTGGGCAACTCTCGCCTTGGGGCCGAAAGCATCCAACCTGACAAACCGTGGAACCGTCGACACGGGACCATATGCTTACATTCGACATCCAGCTTACGTATCTAAAGTTAGCCTGTGGATTATTTCCAGTTGGTTCTTGGGGGAAAAATACTTCTTTTTAATTTTGGCGCTGATAGTTGTCTACGCTCTTCGAGCTTGGACTGAGGAGCGCCACCTCTCTATGGACCCGGACTACCGGGCTTACAAAAAGAAAGTTCCCTGGAAAATCATGCCGAGGGTGTTTTAAGCGCTGTAGCGCTGCCGCTGTGTCTCGTGCGTTGCTTCCAGTTCCCTGCGGCTCAGCTCATCTACCATTTTTTTTCTGCTGTTGATCCATATCAACAACCCAATCAGCAGGCTAAGGCCAACAATTAGAATCACGGAGACAGCTCCAATCGCTTGAGACATTGGTCCTGTTCGGGACAGATCCTCATCTACGCCAAGCCGATTATCCACAAATTTTACACCAGGCACGCTCAGTGCTGTTCTCTCTGCCAGCTCCTTGTGGTCTTCGCCGGGCACGACTCCCGTGAGGACTATAGTAGTGTCTTTTGCCTCAACATGAATTTTTAGGTCTTCCAATCCGGGTTCAAGTTCAAGCTTAGCGCGTACCGCGACAGCGATGCTCATTTCACTCCCGACTGAACCCGCAAGCGGAGACTCTCCACGAGTAGTTCCAGGCATCGGCTTTGCGATAGCGGAACTGGCTTCCTTTCTCCGGTAAGACTCCTTAGCGTCATGAACAAGCTCGTCCACGGTGCGCAGCGCCTTCTGCTCAACGGCTTCTACTTCAGTTGAGTCAGGGTTTTTCTCCCGCGCAACCTCGGCACTTTTGTGGATTCGCTCCTTAACATCCTCTGCGGCATCATCAATCTCATCCATAGTTTCCTCAAGCAGGGCTTGCTCAAGAGCGTTCTCGAGTTCGCTGCTTTCTGCCTGGGACGCTTGGCTGGGAGCCGTTTGAGCCGAGCAGGGCAAGGTTGCAGCCCAGGCACCGAATGCAAATACAAGAGAAAGTTGAAGACGACAGCAGCGAGATTTCATGCGCACACCCCGCAAGGATTATCTGTGGTTGAATATACGAAGTATACTGCGTTTTTCAGGGCGGCGACCTGATCGAGATCACAAAACATTGAGCAAAATAAACGGATACTGTTATTAGGCACCGTTTAGGCATGCCAGTCGCATCAGGAGCTGGAAATGATGACTAAGCGCACAAAAATTGAGAGTGTCGAGAAGCAAAACATTCTGTTTGCATGGGCGATTGGCTGCTTCTGTTTTGCCTGTGCATTGCTGATCTACGGGGTAAGCACAGAGGGCGGCCTGCGGTGGCTGGCTGGCGCTTTCGCGCTATTGATGTTTATAATTTGCATCCTGGCAGCAAAATCGGCATTCGGCGGTCGCCGTAACGATGGCGAGCAGGACATAACGCATTAACACGATTTAGCTAATTCTAAGATCGACATGAGAGTAGCTTCTCTTTTTGGCTCGGCAGGCTGTGAACTTCGTTTCGCGGCCGCAGAACTCATACGGACCTCGGTTAAGTCAGACGAGTTTCCAGGGGTTCGCCAACGGCTGCGGGATGCTCAGCGCAGGGTTCAACTTCGGAAGTTGCTGGTGTCAGTCCCCGATTGGATTCGTGGACACTTACTGCTTGCTCGAGCAGAGTCGGGACTGCTTCTTATTGGCGGATCGGCTGCAACTCCAAGGCTGCGCAGGGCAGTCCGAGTGTCCTGTCGGGCTGTCGAAAAACTTGGCGCGAATGCAGACATGCAGCTTGAGGCAAAGGCCTACGGGCATTTGACCGATGCGCTTGAAGCATCGTCACAAAGAAATAGCGAACTGGCGCTGCAGGCCTGCTCCGATTTCATGTCTGCGGCAAGCCGCTGTCAGGGCATCCCGGCTGAGATGTTGGCCGAGGTTACTGAGCGAGCTGCGGCTGCTGCATCGTCTCTCGGCCGAAAAGAGCAGGCAATCGGCTTTCTGGCAGCAATTCCTGCAACGAAGCTTAGCGCTGAGGGGAAATTGCTGCTCGACCACCTACAGGCCAGTAATTAAAACCGTTGTAACTTCAAGCACTTGCGACTTTTAAGCAAAATTCTTCTGAAAAACTGAAGCAATCACACCTTTTCGACGGATTCGTTAGAAGAGGGGCGAGTTTGTACAAGACTGGATTTTTTCCGGGGTTTTATGATGATGAAAATTTTCTCCAGCCTAGTAATTCTTCTTCTGCTTGCCGCACCCTGCAGCGCACAGTCTCTTTCGCAAATCGATTTTGACGGTAGACTGGGCGGGGAGGCGAGCGATGAGCCTGGCGCCAAGCCCGAAGCGAAACTAATTGTTCCTGAACAGCGCGGCGAGACTGAGCAGTCAGCACATCAAATAATTACTTCCATGCAAGACTTAAAGTCAGACGTAGAAATTACGCACAGCGTTGAACTGTCCCAACAGGCATTGCTTGATGCGGCGGCGAAGCGGGCAGCTCCCAGGGCGCGCCTCAAACCGGTGAGTTGGCCCAAAGACGTGGTCGGAAATCAGTTCATTACCCCCAGCCTAAAGGGCGTAATTTCGGACGATAAGCAGCGCTTCCAAAGCTGGGTGACCAGTAAAAACTCGTGGAAGAAGAAGCCTGGTAAGAGCTGCGGAGAGCCGCTCAATGAGGCTGAAATGGTTTCAAAGTCTCTCGCGATCCGCGAAGTGCTTTTTCGCTTTAGTGGAAACGACGAATTCGCGTCTGGGCAATGTCAGGCTGAATGCAAAACCGAGGGTTACTCACACCAACTAGCCGGAGTAAGCTTTAACAATTTGAAAGGCGGCAGCTTTAAGTTTGTTGATGAGAAAGGTGAGTGCAGATATCGCCTGGCCCGTCACCCCAAGAAAAAGTGGCAGGTTCTCCAGCCAACTCGTGTTTCCTGCGTCTGCTTGCCGCAGCAGTAGCCAGTTTCCTGTCCGGTTGAATGCCTGGACATCGGCAGCAATATCTTAATTACTATGGCGGTCCGCCTTGCGTGAGTCGCATCTTGTCGGCAAAATACCAGTGCTGAAGACATTGAATAAATAGGTGCTGCTGCCGGTGACTCAAAGCGAAGTTCGCTGCCAAATAACTAAACTTCCATTCACTATTTCCGAGGCCGAAGCTCGGGCTTATGCAAGGTTTGATTTGCCGCTGCCGACCGTTTGCCCGGAAGAGAGGATTCGAAGACTGCTCGCGTTTCGCAACGCGGGAAAGTATTTTTGGCGAAATTGTGCCGTTTCGGATGTAAGGCTTCCGAGCAGCTATGCTTCGGGTATTCCTTTCCCAGTTGTTGCGACTGTGGATGAGCTACGTGGGTCTAAGGACCCCAAGACTTTCGGTAGTCCGTTCGATCAGAATA
>JAUIIP010000108.1 GCA_030431555.1 bacterium | reverse complement strand
ATCCAGATGGTTGCTCGGTTCGTCGAGCAGCAGCAAATTCGCCGGGCTGGCTAGTACTTTACCCAGAAGTACGCGGCTCCTCTCACCGCCTGAGAGGACTTCTACGCGCTTCTCCGCCGTATCGCCTTCAAACATCATTGCACCACAGATATTTCGCACGGCCGTGCGCGTGAGAGAGGGGTTAACGGATTGGACTTCCTGCTCAATTGTCAGATTTGGCTGAAGCCGATCAACGTTCGTCTGACCAAAGTAAGCCACCTCTGTGTTAGCTCCCGGTAGAATACTACCTGAAACCGGCTTTAGCTCACCTGCAATTAGATTAAGCAGCGTTGTCTTTCCCCGGCCGTTTTTTCCAATAACTCCAATTCTGTCGCTCGCTCCTACCGAGAAAGAAATAGATTTCATCAAGAGTTCATCGGTAAAACCGAAGGAGACGTCGTCGACCTTTAAGAGCCATTTGCTTTGGGTTGGGGCGTACTGAAACGAAAAATTCAGAGTTGAGATTTCCTCAAGCGACTCAAGCTCCTCCATTTTATCAAGCGCCTTAACTCTGGACTGCACCGCTCGTGCCTTAGTTGCCTTCGCGCGAAAGCGGTTTATAAATTCTTCGGCATGGGCGCGCTTCTTCTCTTGATTAAGCCTCGTCTTCTCATGAAACTCCTCTTCGAGAGCTACCTGTGAATAGTAATATGATGTCCCGCCCGGAACTTTGCGCACAACTCCGCGATGCACACCTACAGTGTGAGTGATAATTTGATCCATGAATGCGCGGTCGTGGGTGACGAGCATTAGCTCGCCCGACCACGAGCGAAGAAAGCGCGTCAACCAACGCAGTGAAACTATGTCCAAGTAATTGGACGGCTCGTCCAACAAAAGTAGGTCCGGATGCGACACCAGGAGCTTGGCGAGCTGAAGGCGCACTTGAAAGCCGCCTGACAAAGCCTCTGGCTTCAGATCGAACTGCTGCTGCGAGAAACCAAGCCCTTGAAGTACCGCTTCTGCCTTATGTGTTTCGACCCAGCCGCCCTCGTTCTTGCGCAGCGCCTTAGAACACTCTCCGAGCACGCTCGGCGCGGAAAAGTTTAGTTTCTGACTTAGGTATCCGACGCGATAGTATTTCGGAAAATGAATTTCCCCTGAATCGGAGGGTTCAAGTCCCGCGACGATCTTAAGCAGCGTAGACTTGCCGTGGCCATTTCGGCCAACCAGGCCTATCCTCTCACCTCTCCCTATCGAGAAGCTGGCGTTGGTGAAGAGCTGCTGGCTTCCAAAGCCTTTGGATATATTGTCTATTTGAATCATTTGGGACTTGAAGTTGTCGCTGCGCCAACCTCTTTACCACACTGAGGCGCCCCGCTGCCAACCGCCGCGGCAAACTTATTTATTCAAGGCCGAAAGAATGGCGGCTTCATTGAAGCCGGATATGACAGTCGAGCCAATGCGAACAATCGGTACACCCTGAACACCCATTTCGGAGTACTTTTTTGAGCCGACTTTACTTCGCTCGATATCGTAGCGCGTAAACTTAATTCGTTTCGCCTTCAAGAACTTCTCAAGCTTCACGCAGTATGGGCACCAAGAAGTTACAAATATCTCGACTTTGCCACCCGCGGAGGGCGAACTGCTCTTAAGCCGTCTTACGGGCAGCGGTCCCGACAGAGACTTTACCTTATTGATCCTCGGAAGCTCATGGGGCGAATCCACCTGAGCTTGGAATTCTGTGGGAACCTTCGAGGCATCGGTCACATAATGCGTCCTACCTTCGCCGTCGACGTACTTAAAGACTTCAGCATCAGCCGCAGCTGCGAGCAGGAAGGACGTTAACAACTGCGCGGCCAAAACTGTAAAAATTCTTAGCATCTTGTCCCCCCTGTCACCTATGTATGATATCGAGCACGAAGAGCAACAACTGAACTTCCCTGCCAACACTTCGATAACTCAGTATAAATTCCGACCCATTTTCACTTTCGGCGAACTTGCCCGAGCGCTATCCTCACGATATACCAAACGGATTACAACCTTCTCGATATTGGTGAGAAATTCTCTTGATGGACTCAGTATTAGAATGTCTAGTTTACGGACTACCGCAGCCTTGCTCCTACTCCTGGGAATTGGAGGGATAGTAGCGGGCATGAAACTCGGCTTCCTCAGCAGATTTTTCGAGCGACCGCTTCCGCCCAGCAACGAACTCGCTTCAGAAGAAGAACGGCAGGCACTGCAGGCGTTGGCGAAAGACTTCCCGGGACGCCTAGTGTTTGACTCTAATCGAAGCGGCTCGTTCGGCATATATTCGATGCAGCCCGACGGCAGCGACGTCCGAGAAATATACAATTCAGAGAGCGAAGATATCTACCCGGATGTTGCTCTCGACGGCAGCCTAATTGTATTTGCTCGTGCCAAGTCAACCGAGCGAACCGCTGAATCTTCAATTTGGATTATGAAGCCGGACGGTTCGGAACCGCGCCAGATTGCGGACAATGGAACATTTCCCAGCTTTAGCCGGGATGCAAAAACTGTTTATTTTGAACGCGACCGAGCTAAGTTGATGTCCGTTTCCGTTGACGGCAGCAATGAAAAGGAAATCTTCCCTGCCGACTCTAAGGATTTTGGCAGTTACGATGTTATCAAACCTCGGGTCTCTCCAGACGGAAAATCCGCTGCGTTTATTTCCGATAAGAAAGGAAGGTGGAATACCTGGATCGCTGATTTGGAAAGCCTCACCGTTCGCCACCTTGACGAAGGGTGCGAACCCGCTTGGTTTCCCAATGGCAGCCAAATCGCTTGGATCAAAACAAAGGACACCAAAGAGCGGTCAGGAATGTATCGCTTTGATATTGAATCCGGGAACGTAGCGGCTTTAGCAGACTACGGGCCGCCTCGGGGCCATGAGTATTTTCCGACGATAGCAGCCGGCGGCAAATACCTGCTTTTTAGCAGCTGTCGGGAAGGCGAACACGACCATATTAGCGCCAATTATCAAATATATGTGAAGGACATCGAAAGTGATCAGCGAGTTCGAGTCACCTTCGATAATTTCACTAATCGCTGGCCTAAGCTGCTGCCTAGCAATTAACGGCGTCGGTCTCTGCGGTTCGAACGTTCGCGTCCTCTGCCGCCGCCGCCGCGCGAATCCCGCCGAGGACCGCGATCGTTACGACGTCCTCTGCCGCCACCGCCGCCGCGACCACGGTTTTGGTTATCTCTTCGCTGCTCACGAACTAACACGGTAGCAAATTCTACCGGAAGTGCTGCGCCGTTATACTCGATGCCGTTTAAGGTCTCTATTAAACGCACGGCATCACGCGGGGAGACGTCGGCATAGCCGTACTTGTCTCGAATTATAATGTTCTTGAGATACTTCTGGTCTATTTCGGCAAACTCAGTCACAAGGTGCACGAACTCATCGCGAGTCATTCCCTGAGAAGATCCTTGGCCCAAATACAAACGCACAACATCGCCTCTACCCAGCTTATTCAAAAACCAGTGATCCGATCTGGGACGCTCTGAGTCTTCACGTCCGTCGTGCTTAGAGCGTTCGCGATCTCCACGGGACTCACCTCTTGTGTCGCGCTCCCTCCTCCTGTCGGTTCCGCGGTCACGCTTAGAGTCAGAACTCCGGCTGCCTCGGGAACCATCCGACTCCAACTCCTCGTCCAAGCTCTTGGCTTCGTGTGCAATCGCGTGTTCGAGAACGCTTCGGCAAAGCTTCGCAAGCATTTGCTCCATCTCTTCGCTATGATCGCCATCACCTCCAAGTTCCTGCAGAAGCTTTCGAGCAACGACTAGATCGCGCTCTTGAAGCTCAATCTTACTGCTACGAATGATTTCATACATATGTGCTAAACGCGCATTTGCGACATCTTCATCAGATGGGAGTTCCATTTCTTTAAAGTCCGCTTTGACTACTTTCTGCAAAAAATGAAATGCACCGAAATCTCTCGGACCGACGAGACTAATCGCTCTACCGCTGCGACCTGCTCTGCCGGTTCTTCCAGTGCGGTGAATGTAAGTATCGGGTTGATCGTGAATTGCGTAGTTTACGACTAGGTCTATTTGGTCGAGGTCAAGACCGCGGGCCGCGATATCAGTACCGACCAGCAGCTGGAGCTCTCCAGCCCTAATCTTATCCATTATTTTGTCACGCTGAGACTGCGTGAGGTCCGAGTTTATTCGTCTGGCGTCGAAACCTCGCCTGCGCAGCAGCACTTCAACGAGCTGTGTGTCAGATTTAGTATTACAAAAAATTATCGCCGAGCGCGGACGCTCAGTTTCGATCAAATCGCAGAGCGCCGTGGGTTTCGCCATCAGGTCGCCGGCGACGTTACAAAACAGATGTTCGATAGGCGGTAATTCTTTCTTAGACTCGTCGACCTCTATACTCAATGGCTTGGTCAAGAAACTGTTGGCCAACACGCGAACACGGCCTGAAATTGTCGCACTGACAAACATCCCCTGACGCTTATCAGGCAGCCGCGAAAGAATCGCGCGCACATCTTCGAGAAACCCCATCGACAACATTTCGTCAGCTTCGTCCAACACGAAATATCGACAGTGGCGAAGTGACAGTTTCTTCTGACGAATGAGATCCAGCAAACGCCCCGGAGTACCAACGACTACTCGGCCGTCTGCATTGAGCGACTTAATCTGCGCAGAACTGCTCACACCGCCGATTATCACCGTAGGAGAAATGTCGCTGCGCATACTACAAACTACATCGACAACCTGAGTAGCGAGCTCGCGCGTAGGGACGACGACTAACGCAAATGTCTTGTTTACGGGTCCTTTGCTCTCAGCCTCTTCGAGCCTGGACAATAGCGGAAGCACGTAAGACAGCGTTTTGCCGCTGCCCGTTTGCGCCTGAACGATAAGATCATGTCCTGTGATACCGGGTGGCACGGCCTGCGCCTGAACGTCGGTCGGCTTAGTGAATCCTAGGTTCCGTATTGAGCCCAGCAGCGAGTCACTCTGGACTATTTCCTCAAATGTCTCGGCCAGCGGCGCTGCTTCCTGCTGAGAACTTTCGTCTGTTTCAGAGTTCGTTGTTTCATCTGAGAGACTCGATTCAGCCTCTGCGCTAGATTCGTTTTCCATTATGTCGCTATCCGGATGGCGGAGCTGCATCGGTCGTCCGCCGTGGCATGGCTTCCTTGAGCCGCCTCATTTCTCTGTAACCTCCCCCACTCTCCGGGAGAGACAATTCTTGCTGCTTTCAATCTTCCTTTCTGACACCTTTGCTATCTGTTTTTTCCCGCGGATGTCAATAGGAGCCTAGATATCATAGTAGTTTAGTGCTCAGGGCGAAGCATTTGACTCATGCTGGGCTGGGAGATTTCCGGCAGAGCCGCTACCAAGAGTAACGCCTGGCCCTTCTGGCCAACACCTTCAATTGGCGACTTACTGACACATACCTTGGTGATACTGCCATCTTTATGTCTCATGTCCCACAGCGCCGGATAATCCAACTCCCCGGTGCTCTCCCGCGTAGAAAAAGACAGAAATTTCCTCCCGCAAAACTCTTCGCTCCGATAACCGAGCATCGAAAGCAGGCGCTGGTTGGCATAGGTGATTGTGCCGGAACCATCAACCACACACAAACCATCTGAAATCGAATTAGCCAGTTCTTGATAACGCTCTTCAATTCCCTGGAGTCCCGTCAACGCTTGCTTTTGCGCCGTGATGTCCGTGAGAAAGCCCTCTAAGTAACGAAGATTGTCACCCTTAAAAACACCAGCTCCGATCTCATACACCCAGCGCCAGCCGCCGTTCTTGTGTTTAATTCGATACTCGACTGCAAAAGCCTGGCGCTGACGCAGCGCTGCGTCAACATTCGTAAAGACTCGGTCGTAGTCTTCAGGGTGATAAAGCTCTACAAAACTCACTTCGTCGTTAAGGAATTCTTCCTTAGAATAGCCGGTCAAGTCTTCCACGGCGTCATTCATATAGAGCATCGTATAACGAGTATCATTCCGACAAAGATAGATTACGCCTGGCAGATGCTTAGCAAGCACATGGAACTTACTCTCCGCCTCCTCCAAAGCTTCCTCGGTCTTCCGGCGCTCCGAAAGATCTCTGGCTATGCCGACAATGCGGCCGTCAGAAAGCATCTTGGCGCTTACCTCTACGGGTACATGATGTTCGCGCAGATGAACAAAGTGCGTCTCCAACAGGACTTGTTTGCCGAGAAGAATATCTTCTAGCGAAACAACAACTGACGGAATCTCCGGTATCGGCACTAAGTCGGTAATATTCGTCTCAAGCAGTTCGCTCTCGCTGCGCCCCGTGAGTCGACACAAACTCTCGTTTACTTCGCTGAACTGACCATCTCGCCCCAACGTAAAAATTCCGTCAGAGGCCTGTTTGATTAGCTCACGGTAGGTCTCTTTAGTTCTTCCCAGCAGCTCCTCAGCCCGAAACCCCTTACCGACCATTTCGTAAAAAACCATAATTCCGGCGAGTATCATCGCGCTTATTGCCAGGCCGAGTAAATCCAAGCCCGTACCGCCGATTGTCACGGCAAAGCGGTTTTCAAGATCTACACGGACGAATGCCTCACCGGCGTGGTAAAGTGCTGCTGCGTATATGATAGCTACTAGAAACCATACCCGTGCATCGCGAAGTTTGAGCCCAGCAAAAGAAATATAAACACAACCGATGAAGCGCAGGATTACGGATAGGAGGTGAATTATACTCATCGAGACGTCCGATCAATTCAAAGTGATTGAAGCGTTCAGTCTAGCAGATTTCCGGGCCTTTTTCTGCCGTGCTGCGGCTCAAACGCGGCAATTATTCGAATCGCAGATACAGGTTTTTTTGAGTATCCGACTCCTTAACCGCATGATCCTCCGGCGGGTCCACTAAAATTCGACCACCGACAATCGAAAGCAGCGGTCTACCTTCTGCGCCGTTTGAACTTTCAGGTTCGACCTCTTCGACCTCCAATTCCGCCACGCCGCTTTGGATTTTTTCGGACACGAATGAGGGTTTCGGCAGACGATTCCAAACAATTCGCCCTTCCGAGCCCTGTTCAGACTCACCGGCTGCTTTTGACCTGCTCCAAAGATAAACTCTATTGCGCCCCAAAGCATCTTTCCATCGCTGACAGATCAGCTGATTCAAGTGCTCATTGTCGGTTATTGCCAGCACATTGCCAATGCCTTGAAATTCCTCCAAGTGCTGAAGCGATAGGTCGTTTGCGTCCCAAACGACCGCGTGCAGACCTGCTGCTCGCGCTTCGCGAATCGCCCGCAAATTTGTATCAACGAGCATAATCGGAACGTCTGCATTTCTCTCGAGAAATGAGGCAACCTCCCGCCCAAAAGCATGGGCCCCGACAATCAACCAACCACGAGGCTTGGATAGGCGCAGGCCGAGCACCTTCGCAAGAGCCCCCGCAGTGAACCCCTGGAGGACTATCGTCGCAATGATTACGGAGTACGTAAAAGTTTCTATAAAACGAGGATCATCGACCTTCGAGTTGTGCTCCAGAACAAGTGCGAAGATCGAAGCCATTGACGCCGCGACAATTCCTCGCGGAGCAACCCAGCTTAGGAACACCTTTTCGCGCCAATCAAAGTCAGTCCCTATAGTACAAATCCAAATACTTATTGGTCGGACGACAAAAATCACGATCGCAACACACAACACTCCGTTCATTCCGAACGCTGTAAATTGATCAAAGCTCAAGCGAGCAGCAAGCAAGATGAAAAGGGTGCCGAGCATTAAGTCTATAATTTCAGCCTTAAACTGGCGAATCTGCTTCAACTGCCATGGTTCCAAAATCCCGAAAACAAGACCGGCAACAGCCACCGACAGTAGGCCGGCCTCCGACACGAAAGACTCTGAAACTCCAAAAATTAGTATTGCAGCGGCAAGTGCGAAAATATTGATTAAGTTCTCCGGAACCAAACGCAGACGTTCACTCTGATAGATCACCCAGCCGCCTACTCCACCAATCGACAGCCCCACGATAAAACGCGCTAAAAAGTTCGTCAGAGCCACCGCATCATCTGCGATGATCCACTCGAAGCACAAAATTGCGACAAATACGCCAATCGGGTCGATCAGCACGCCTTCCCAGTGCAGGATATTGTGAAGCCTGGGTATCAACTGAATTCGCTTGATTAGAGGTGCGATTACCGTGGGCCCGGTAACGATAACTAGACTTGCAGCCAAAAAGGACTTCGACAACGTGAAGTCCATGATCAAATAAATCGCAAACGCTGTCACGAGCCAGGTCACGATGACACCGACGGACAACAAGCGCTTGATCAACACAGATGCAGACTTATAACCGTCGACGTCTAGTGTTAGGCCGCCTTCGAACAAAATAAGTCCGATACCCAAAAGAACTATGACTCTCAGGCCCTCGCCCAGGCTGTCGGGTTGAACCAGCCCAAAACCCATTGGGCCAAGAACAACTCCACCGGCAAGCAGCAGCACTATCGCAGGAAGATTGAATCGCTGCGCGAATACGATCAGCATCACGCCGGCCGAGATAGCAACAACCATCGTTGTCATCATCGCGTGGACGCTTACAAGCTCAACCGATGCGAAAACAGCAGATTTCATACAATGCTCAACTCCGGAACAAGCGCGAGTCCATCGACGCAATAGGATACTAGCGCCTGCACCAAGGCAATGGCCATATTTCTATTCTTATCAAACTCTTAGATGAGGATACTTACTGACTCGACTCGCCCGCCCTGGGAGCATATTCCACGAGCACATCTGGACGCATAGTCGGGTCATCAGCGGAAATCGGCTGTTTTGAGCGGTGGATTTGCTGCTGAAGCTTCATCAACGCATCGAGAACCGCTTCGGGCCGCGGTGGGCAGCCGGGAATATACATGTCGACCGGTATCAACTTATCGATACCCGCCACGGTAGCATAATTGTCGTAAAAACCGCCGGAAGATGCACATGCTCCGAACGCAACAACCCACTTTGGATCGGTCATTTGCTCGTAAACACGCTGCAAAACCGGAGCCTGCTTGTGGGTAATTGTACCGACGACCCACAACAAGTCCGACTGGCGCGGAGTGAAACGAGGTAAAGCTGCACCAAATCGATCGGTATCGTAGTGGGAGCAGTTTACAGACATGAATTCCATGCCACAACATGCCGTGACGAACGGGTACGAGAATAGTGAGTATTTACGACACCAGCCAATCGCGGCGTCCAAGGTTGTCGTTACATAGCTCTCGTCAGAGTGGTTCATCGTGCTCCATCGCTGCAAGTGAAAATCATTTTCAAGCCTTAGCTTAACCCGAATAGCCCCTCAGAGCCACCCGAGATGAAGCTGGGTGGTGGATTTTGTCTCATATTTTCAACGATTTCAGCCGCTGAGCCGCGCTTCATCAAGCCTAAAGCTAATACCGTCGATAGCTCTTAAGGGGCTCGGCGACACACTTAAGCAGGCTTTAATGAACGAAGAAAACTCAAACAATGCAAACGATGCGCTGGAGCTGAATCGCTCGGGCATGGGCGTTAAGGCTGGAGCTGAGAAAAAGACTTTACTACTCGTCGACGACTGTGAAGATCAGCTCGCAATCTTTAAGATCGTCCTTGAAAACCAGCGCTATCGCGTACTTTGCGCGAGTTCGGCTGCGCAGGGCCTAAAGGTCTTAGAGAAGGAAAATGTCGATTTAGTCGTTAGCGACATAATGATGCCCGATATGAGCGGCACAGAGTTCCTTCAAGTTATTCGCCAGGATGAAAAGCTCAAAGACCTGCCTGTGATTATGTTGACTGCCGGTGGCGCGGACTTTAAGCAGACATCCCTAATTTCGGGCGCTGATATGTTTTGCGACAAGGCCAGCGCCGCAGCTACCCTACCACGGCAGATTGACTTCGTTCTTCATACCAAAGGCTAGGTCAATCCTTTTTAGTAGCTTCAAAATAGCTTTGCTCCAAAGTGCGCTCGGATTTTACATTTCTAATTGAAAAACCAACGTCCAGAAGTATGCGCAAGACTTTCGAGTTAACCTCAGCGGCCGTGCTTTGACGCGGATCAAATGTTACTTCAAGCGTTCGCTCATCGACAGACCGGACCTGCCAAGGCTCGAGCTTAGCGGCGATTTCACTCAGGTCGCTGACTGCCGAATCTAGTTCATAAATCACCTTTGAACTCGCACCCAACATCTCGCGCAAGGGGCCTTGACTCAAAAGTTTGCCGTGGTCAATCATACACACATAGTCACACAAGGCCTCTAGCTCGCTTAAATCATGCGAACTAATAACAAGCGTTGTCTTGCCGCGCAGAGCCTCCACCGTCTTCCTAAATTCAGCGAGCATCCGTGGGTCAAGACCCGCCGTGGGTTCATCCAGCATAACTATCGGCGGGGCACCAATCAGAGCCTGTGCGACACCTAAGCGTGCTTTCATCCCCCTCGAAAGCGCGCCCGGCTTTTCCTTTGCTTTGTCTCGTAGGTGCACAAGGTCGAGAACGCGCCAGACTTCTGCATCCGCCTGCGAACTGCTCATGCCTTCGAGTCTGGCAAACATCAGCAGCTGTCGATAAACGCTGCGATTGTCGTAAAACTGAACGTCCTGAGGCAGCAGCCCCATCCGCCCGCCACGTCGACGATACGCCCCAACCTCCTCTCCGGCTATTTCAACTCGTCCCTGATGAGGACGGAGATATCCGGCGATAACAGAGAAGGTTGTCGTCTTGCCTGCGCCATTCGCGCCAACAAAAGCGGCTACCGATAGTTCGGGAACATGCATCGAGAGGTCATCGACAGCTCTAAGCGAACCAAATCGGCGCGTAAGATTTTTGATTTCCAAAGATGCTGCCATTCTAAATATCCCGTCTGTGGAAACCAGAGTAGCCTGCCGCCGTGAAAGCGAGGGCCCAGGCAGTCATCCCAGCAAAAGTGCGAGGAATAAACTCC
>JAUIIP010000353.1 GCA_030431555.1 bacterium | reverse complement strand
GGCTTGGGGTAAATAATGTCCGTTAAAATTGCAGGAAGATTAGGGATCCCACCTTGGCAGCAGAAGCGGAACTTAAGAGAACGCCCCTTTACGAATGTCATAAGAACGCCGGTGCTCGATTTGTGCCGTTCGGCGGCTGGGAAATGCCGGTTCAATACAGCGGACTGGTCGACGAGCATACGGCCGTCAGAAACGATGCAGGATTATTCGATGTCAGTCACATGGGCGAAGTCTCAGTGAGCGGAGACGCCGCCCTCGATTTCCTTCAGCACGTTACCAGCAATGATGTATCTAAGCTTGCTCCGGGAAAGGCTCAGTACTCACTGCTCACTAATGAAACCGGCGGAGTCGTCGACGACATAATCGTCTACATGCGCGGCGAAGGAGATTATTTACTTTGCGTCAATGCGGCCAATACGGCGAAAGATTTTCAGTGGCTAAGCGACAGAAATACTTTTGGAGCTAACTTAGAAAATGTTTCCTCAGACTATGCTCAGATAGCGCTGCAAGGACCGAAGGCAGTGAAGATCCTCTCACAGAGCGTGGACAAGACCGAGGATGAATTCTCTGCCGCACAGTTTCCGGCCTTCACGCACCAAACTTTGGTTCACGATTTTGGTTCAGGAGAAGTTGAGCTGCTGATTGCGCGAACAGGATATACAGGAGAAGACGGGTTCGAAATATTTGTTGAGCCCGGGTCCGCGCCTGCATTGTGGGACCTCTTGGTTGAGAACGGCCAGGCGTTTGGTTTGAAGCCGGCAGGTCTGGGTGCGAGAGATACGCTGAGACTCGAAGCGTGTTTTCCGCTGCATGGACACGAATTGGCGGATGATATCAGCGCGCTTGAGTCTGGTCTCGGCTGGGTTGTCAAGCTCGATAAGGGTGAATTTATCGGGCGTGACGCGCTTGCTGCCGAGAAAGAGCAGGGGGTTAAGCGCAAGTTAGTGGGTTTGGAAGTGGTTGATGCAGGAATAATTCGGCACGGAGCAAAAGTCTTTGATGACTCCGGCGCTGAAGTTGGTCTTGTTACCAGCGGAACCAAACCGCCCACGGTCGGAAAAGCAATTGGACTAGCTCTTGTAGAGTCGAGCCGCGCGAAACTCGGCACGGAGCTGTCGGCGGAGGTGCGGGGACGTAAGCTCAAAGTGAAAGTTATTAAGAAGCCATTTTATAAACGCGGAGAGTAAAGGGAATAATGAGTACACCGCAGAACTGTAAATTCAGCAAGGAACACGAGTGGGCCAGGGAAGACGGAAATAAAGTCGTCGTGGGAATATCCGATCACGCACAGATGGAACTGGGTGATATCGTCTTCGTAGAGTTGCCGGAGGTCGGTAGCAGCGTGTCGAAGGGCGAATCATTCGGCACGGTTGAGTCGGTTAAAGCGGTAAGCGATGTGTATTCGCCTGTCGACGGAGTCGTTGAGTCGGTTAACGAAGCCCTAGCGGATGGGCCGGAGGCTGTGAATTCTTCACCCTACGACAGCGGCTGGATGATCGCTATTACTCCGAACGACAAGTCTCAGCTGGACGATCTGATGGATGCGTCCGCTTATGAAGAGTTTGTTGCAGAAATTTCGAAGTAAATCGAAGTTAAGAGGTGGAATTCTATGTCTGTTACTGGCGGGGCCGGCACCCAAGATCCTAGTTTGCATTCTCTGTCTATGAAAGAGCCAAGCTTTTCAACGGAAGGCTTTACTTTTGCCGAACGTCACATTGGTCCAACGAGTGCTGAAATTGAAAATATGCTTGAGGCTCTTGGCGTGGCCAGCCTCGATGAGCTGATAGATAAGACCGTTCCTTCGGCGATTAGGACCAAGCAGCCTGTTGAGATTGGCCAAGCCCTCAGCGAAAACGATGCGCTCAGCCATTTGCGTGCAATAGCCTCGAAGAACAGCGTGCAACGCTCTTTGATTGGATTGGGCTACTACGGAACCTTCACCCCGCCCGTCATTTTACGCAATATTCTCGAGAACCCAGGTTGGTACACTGCATACACGCCATACCAAGCTGAGATTGCTCAAGGTCGATTGGAGG
>JAUIIP010000107.1 GCA_030431555.1 bacterium | reverse complement strand
TTTCTACAGGCCACACCGCTCGCACCGCATCAAAAACTTCCAGAGGAAACCTAAGACGGTTCTCCAACGAACCACCATATTCATCCGACCGGGTATTGCAAAGTGGAGAGATGAAAGTCGATAGAAGATAACCGTGAGCACAGTGCACTTCCAACATATCAAAACCGGCGCTGTGCGCGCGTTTGGCACAGTCAACGAAATCCTGCGTCACTTTGCGCATATCCTCAGCAGACATTTCGAGCGGTGTTTGATTGCTTTCGGCATATGGTATCGGCGAGGGTCCATAAACCGGCCAGTTGCCCTTCTCTAATGGTTGATCCATGCCTTCCCAGGCGACTCGTGTCGAACCTTTGCGACCGCTGTGTCCAAGCTGAATAGCAATTTTTGCCGGACTGCTTTTATGCACAAAGTCGACAATTCTCCGCCAAGCCTCAGTCTGCTCGTCAGTATAGATTCCCGCACAGCCGGGACTGATCCTGCCCTCGGGTGAAACGCAGATCATCTCAGTGAATATCAAGCCTGCTCCACCCAGGGCTCTAGCTCCTAAATGAACCAAATGAAAATCGCCCGGCACACCATCCTCGGCACTGTACATATCCATCGGCGAGACGACCACACGGTTGCTCAGCTCCATTTCTCTAAGTTTGAAGGGGGCAAACATCGGCGGACATGCGTCAGACGGAGCTTTTAAACCAGCCTTCTCGCTAAACCAGCGCTCAACTCCTTCCAGATAGTCTCGATCGCGAAGGCGTAAATTCTCGTGGCTCACCCGCTGACTCCTAGTCAGCAAACTGTAAGCGAACTGCTCGGGCTCCAACCGTGACTTTAATCGAACATTTTCGAACCATTCGGTGCTGTTGCGCGCAGCACTTTGCAGCTTAAGCACCTCGACCCGACGCTCCTCTTGGTAGGCAGGCAGGGTCGTTTCGAGGTCATCGCTCTGGTTTAGCATGCGCGCCAAACAAATCGCGCTTTCCATCGCCAACTTTGTTCCGGAACCAATCGAGAAATGCGCGGTCGCAGCCGAATCACCAAGCAGCACGATATTTTCGTGATACCAGCGCTCGCAGTTCACTCGTGGAAAGTTTATCCAAGCCGCCGAGCCCCTGAGGTGTTCGTTGTTTGTCATCAGAGGTTTGCCGTCGAGATATTTACCAAAAAGCCGTTCGCAAAAAGCTATTCCCTCCTCTTTCGACATGCGATCGATGCCCGCCGAGCGCCAAACAGGTTCAGGACATTCGACAATAAAGGTGCTGAGGTCCTCACTAAAGCGGTAACAATGCGCCTGAAACCAGCCATGCTCAGTCTCTTCGAAGAAGAAACTGAATGCATCGAACAGCTTTTCCGTTCCCATCCAAATGTATTTGCACTTTCTCCAGTCGATATCAGGCTTAAAATGTTCCGCATAGCGTTCGCGCGTACGGCTGAAAATCCCGTCAGCAGCAACGATTAAATCGCTGTCGCTCAGCGCAGCAAAGTCTTCGATTTCGGTTCCGTATTCCAGTCGGACACCAAGATCCTCAGCGCGCTCGGCCAATATCTCCAGCAGCGATTTACGAGCGATGCCGGAGAAACCGTGCCCACTTGAGGCCATCAGCTGGTCCTTAAAGTAAACATGGATATCATCCCAGTGATACAAACTAGCATCGATGCGCTCGGATGTTACGGCGTCCGCACTAAGAAAATTGTTAATGGTTTCGTCGGAGAAGACTACGCCCCAGCCGAAAGTACTTCCGCGGGGGTTTCGTTCGTAGACTGTAATTTCATGGCCGGGATCGGCCAATTTCATCAGTATCGCAAAATACAGCCCGCCGGGGCCGCCGCCAATGACTGCAGCTTTCAAATCATTACCCTCCTAGCAGCTCCGTTTCAGCTAGCCGGACTATAGCAATTTTCGCAGCAAGACTAAATCTCACCGTCGGTCTGTTTACAGCCCTGTCGTCAAAACGCATAATTGGACCGCATGAAATAACGATAGGAACGCGAAAATGTCAGACGGCGCACTGGACTACGGCAATTACTTAAAGGTCGATGAAATTATCTCACTGCAAGAACTTGTGAGCGAGCAGCACGGAAAGCCCGCCCACATCGAGATGCTGTATATTGTGGTCCACCAAGTTTACGAACTTTGGTTTAAAGAAATCCTGCATGAGCTTGGCTCAGTCATTGAGATGTTTGACAACGAATACGTCAACGAGAAAAACATCGGAGAAGCAGTAAAGCGGCTCAAACGAGTAACAGCGGTTCAGGAATTGTTGATTGAGCAAATCAAAGTACTCGAGACCATGACTCCGCTTGAGTTCCTTGATTTTCGCAAATATCTCGGCACGGCATCCGGTTTTCAGAGTTATCAATTCCGCATTTTAGAAAACCGTCTCGGTCTTAAACCGGAAGACCGAATAATGTATGCGCAGAAAACATATCTGCAGGAACTAAGCGGAAGGCGCAAAGAGCTGGTGGAGGAAAGCGAAAAACAGACTTCGATGTTCGACGCCGTTGCGTCCTGGCTGGAGCGCACACCATTTTTGGAATTGTCTAATTTCCGATTCGTTGAAGAATATAAAGCAGCCGCCAACAAGATGCTCGACGCGGAAGCTGCTGCCCTATCAGGTGCTGATGAACTGCCAGAGGAGGTCTTGAAGATCCACATTGATGCGATAGAAGCGAGTCGCAAGGGTTTCGAGTCTTTCCTGGATTCGAGCGAGCATCAGCGTTTAGTGAACAACGGTCAGCGCCGGCTTTCATTCCAAGCGACAATGGCCGCTCTATTTATTAACGTCTACCGCGACGAGCCGATCTTGCAGCTGCCTTTCCAGCTATTGGAAACCCTGGTTGAAATCGATGAGAATTTTACTATTTGGCGCAGTCGCCACGCTGTCATGGTTCACCGAATGCTTGGGCGCAAAGTCGGCACCGGCCAGTCATCCGGTTACGACTATCTGAAGCGCACAGTCGATAAATATAGGGTGTTTACTGATTTGTTTAATATTTCGACCTTTCTAATTCCTCGTTCAGAACTGCCCAAGCTGCCTGACGACTTAAAAACTGACCTGGGATTCCACTACAGCGCGACAAAGTCCTAGTCTTGCAGGTTCTGCTTGAGCTCGTGCGCTTCGAAAAGAACCGGAACGACCGGTGACTCGCTAGCACCGGCAAGCGGCAGCGGAAAACCGTTCAAGAAATACCGTCCTTCAGGGACGTGGTCCAACTTAAGGCACTCAAATAGTACAGCCTGAGAAAGCAATATCTTGTGGATCGGTCGTTCTCGCGAGCCGGGTTGGAAATCTGAAGATTTCCAAGATGTGCCGTAGGCATTAAAATTGGGATTAGCAACTAACAGCTTTGCGGCTTCCTCTTCTAAAACAAGCACGTAGTTCGGATCATGAAAGCCGTGTCTATTACAGGGTACTTCGTCGGCAGTGATGAATACCTTCGTTGGAATGCTTTGCCCGCCGGTAACTCTTTCAATTGACTCCGCAAGCTCCTGCACGCTGACTCTCCATAACCGGATCCCGTCCATGCCTTCCACCTGAGTCCAAGCGCTGCCTGCCAGCCGAAGCACGCACACGGGGCCATAGAAGCACTTATTGCGATTAGACTTATAGAAATGCTCACAAGTCGGCGCGCCGGGAATGATATGTGCCGGTGCATCAATATGCGCAATGCTGTGAGGTTTTAGCAGGTGGCTGTCGTAGTTTACCGGTGGAAGCTGAGGATCGTCGCTGTTAATGTCATAAATACTTTCCCTGACGTAAGCCTCTCCCTCCCCCCAAAGGCCCGGGACCGAAGTGTCAACGATATTGCTTAGTATATACGGCATATCACCTGCCCCTCTTGTCGTTTTACAAACTACCTATGATAGACTGCGCCCATGTTTCAAGAACACTATTCTCACTTTCTGGGTGCTCACCCCAATCTTCTGCATTTTGCGGCTCACAGTCACCATTTTTGGCCCGACGTCAGCCGCGCGGCCCAGATACAGTGTTGGGATGACGCCGCCCGATTTGCCGATGAAAAATGGGCCTACATCTTCGACCAGATACTTCCGCGAGCCCAGACCCACGTTGCCCGCAGTATAGGCGTGTCGGAGGATCGCCAAATCTGCTTCGCCCCCAACACCCATGAATTGCTTTTGCGACTGATTTCCTGCCTAAGCCCTGAAAGGCCAATCAACGTCCTGACCACGGACAGCGAATTCCATAGCTGCTCGCGCCAGCTTGCGCGCCTAGAGGAGCGGTCTAACTTCAGCGTGCAGCGAGTTAGCAGCCAGCCGTTTGAGACGTTCAGTGCTCGCTTTTCTGATGCAGCAGCGTCGACTGACTTCGATATGATTTATCTAAGTCATGTTTTCTATAACTCTGGTTACGTCGTTCAAGATTTGCCCGGCATCGTCTCAGCAGTAAAAAGCAGCGACACAATAATCGCGATTGACGGCTACCATGCAGTAGGCGCGGTGCCGGTTGATATTTCCGCGATTCAGGATCGAGTGTTTTATCTCGGCGGGGGCTACAAGTACCTTCAGGCTGGCGAAGGTGCTTGCTTTATGTCAGTTCCCAGAAAATGCAGTCTAAGGCCGGAAAGCACCGGCTGGTTTGCCACTTTCTCCAATCTGAAGACGATTCCCGCATCGGGCGAGCATTCAGTCGCTTACTCGGACGATGCATTTCGTTTTTGGGGCGCAACTTTTGACCCCTGCGGTTTGTACCGTTTCAATGCCGTGCAAGAGCTGCTTAAGCGGCTTGATTTAACGCCGCAAAAAGCTCATCACTACGTCCAGGGCCTGCAGTCCTACTTTCTAGAGCAAATGGATAAGGCTAATCACAAGTACATCAATCGACAGAACCTGCTTAATTCGCAGCTTGAAACTCAAGGACACTTTTTGACTTTCCGCTTCCCGGAAGCTTCTGAATTTTTCATCGAGCTTCGTCGGCTGGATATACTGACCGATGTTCGCGATGATCGTCTGCGGTTCGGTTTCGGTCTGTATCAAGTGAAAGACTCTATTGATGAACTGTTTAGCAGACTAGGCAACTGATACCTTATATTTGCTGCCTTAGCCTGATCGTGACAAAATGCCTGCTGATTTCACCTTAGTGGCAAGCGAGATTTCACTATGCAACAACCTAATCTGCACCTTATTGACGGGAAAAAAGATCAGCAAACCGTAACCCCGAAGGGTGATCGGCTAGATCAGCTTCCAGAGGGATTAAGCTTCCTCGACCTAACCCAGCATATAGATGACCGGGGAATGCTCTGCGAAATATACGACCCTCGAACCGGCTGGCATCCGGACCCGATGGTATACTGCTATTTTTATACGATACGTCCCGGTTTGATTAAGGGCTGGGCAGTGCACAAAGAACACGAGGATCGTTATTTCGTTTTAAAAGGCGAAATGGAGGTCGTTTTATATGATGACCGTCCTGACTCCTCGACCTACGGCCTCGTCAGCAAGATTTACTTGACCGAACATAAGCGGAGGCTGATGAACATTCCCGCCGGTATTTGGCACGCAAACAGAAATGTCGGCGGCTCAGACGTCATCGCAATTAACTTCCCTACCATGGCGTACGATCACAAAAATCCCGATAAGTATCGCCTGCCGTTAGATACTGACAAGATCCCTTACAAGTTCGACAATCCTCAAGGCTGGTAACAGTCTTGAAACCAAAGTTCAGCGTTCTCATCCCCACGCATAATCGCGCGGATGTCATACGATATTCTATCGAGAGCGTGCTGGCTCAAACGGAACCCAGCCTTGAACTGTTAGTTGTGGGAGACGGATGCACCGACAACACCGCAGAAGTCATTGAACCCTATCTTAGTGACCCACGAGTGCAGTGGTTTGACTACCCAAAAGCCCCCGGCTTTGGATACGCAAACCGCAATAAGGTCCTGCGGCGCGCTCGCGGCCTCTATATCGCGTTTCTCGGGCACGATGACATCTACTTTAACGATCACCTAGAAATCCTCGGTCGGCACTTGGACCAAAACCCTCAGATTGATCTGGTTTATAGTCGCCCGCTCTGGGTCGATCGAAACGGCGACATTTTTCCCTCACCCTGGAATCTAAACGATCCATCTATGTATGATTACTTCATGCAGGAGAGAAACGAGATCCCAGCTCTTTGCTTTATCTACCGAGCAACACTGCACCAGCAGCTCGGCTACTGGAATGAACAGATCGAAAAAGCCGGTGACTGGGAACTTTGGAAGAGGTTTCTTGGTGCTAGGCCCCAAGCCAACTTTCACTTCGAGCCACAGCCCACCGGTCTTCATTTCAAGGCATCTTGGAAAACCGGTCCCAAGGTCGTACCAAGCAGACTATGGGAACTGGTAAAGTTTTTTCGTGAAGGAGATGTTTTGCCTGCGGAGCTTCAGGTAGATGTTCCTCCTCAGTGTACCGAACAAGAGCAGTTCTGGAGATTAATCAGCAACGCAAATAAAGATTTCTGTCCGACGATTAGGCGCGCCGTCGTTCAGCTTCTAGACAGCCTTTGCCAAATTCATTTTCCGTCTGCGCTGGAAAAAGCCGCGAAGTATAAGAGAGAGAAGAACGCGTTCGCCGAGCACGCTAAAAAATTAAAGCGATCTATAGAAGCTTCAACAATCCGGCAAGCTGAACAAACTTCTTCGGATTGACGGGCTGGCCGTCGATTCGCACCTCGTAGTGCAAGTGCGGCCCGGTCGAACGCCCGGTCGAACCTAGCAGGCCAATCGTTTCGCCGCGGCACACTCGGTCACCGACTCTAACTTTAATCTTAGACAAATGGCCGTAGACCGTTTCAACACCGTTGCCGTGATTAATCTTAATCTGTCTTCCGTAGGCGCCTTTACGACCGGCACTGACAACTACCCCGTCTGCTGTAGCCGAAACCTGCGACCGCCAATGGGCCGCAAAGTCAATGCCGTGGTGCTTGCGCCAGCGGCCGGAGAACGGAGAGCGCCGTTTGCCAAACTGAGAGGTAATTCGAGCCTCCGGCACCGGCGAGCCAAGCGGGAAAGACTTCAAGCGCTGTATTTGAGCATCTACAAAGTCACGAATTTCACCTCCGCGCTCTGCTGCTCCAGGATTTTTACGGCGAAATTCCAAATAAGCTTCAGTATGGCCAAACTCTTCGTCGAGGTAACCACCGCCCATTCCATCGTCTTCGGAAAACTCGATCGGAAAAGACGCGCCCTCACCCTTTATTTCTGAACCTAAATCGAGCGCACCTGCCTCTGATAATACAGCGTCGAGATATTCAGCGCGCTGCCGAAGCTCAGCTTCTTTGCGCAGCAGCTCTCTTCGAGTCTCGGCGATGTCTTTATTGGCCTCATCAAGCTGAGAAGCAACTGAGGCGGGAGAAGTTTGCGGTACCGGATCTGGTTTGTGGCGGTTAAGGATAGTAATGAAGGAAAAAACAACTAGAGCAACAGTGAAGCCCTGCAGCGCGCGTCGCAAGTCGACCCAAACATGGCTGTCTGAGGACCAGGTCTTGCCGGCAGATTTGGAAGAGACGTTTTTTCCTGTGCTCATCGCATTCGCTTTGTGCGTCTTTCTAATTTCGGTCGCCACGTTCTAAGGACCAAAACTGATACCAGTGGCACCGGCAAAAAGCAATTTTGCCTAGGCAATGGTTTAGACGGTTAAGTTACCGCCAAAGCTTCCATTTTTCCTAAGCTTACTTCATCCAACTTGAGCCTGACAATCACTCCTTAGAGCTGCTTCAGTGCTCAAGCCAGCACCTAGGGCATTTTAGGTAGGAATCCCAGGCTACTACGTCGATTCCCTGACACTCCGGCACCAGTTCCTCCTCAGGCTGCCTTGCGCCGACCCACAGCCAAAAGTTCCCTCGCCGAGTCTTCGAACTCGGGAGTTACCTTCTTACCGGCGAGCATTCTGGCCAGCTCACTTACCCTTTGTTTATCGTCCAGAACGCGCACTTCGGTTTGTGCGCGATCCTCGCTGCTGCTTTTGCTGACAACGAAATGCTTATCAGCGAACGCCGCGACTTGCGGAGCGTGAGTCACAACTAGAACCTGAGCAAAGCCGGCAACTCTCCCCAGCTTTTCACCGACAACATGTGCGACTCGTCCTCCGACTCCTGTGTCAATTTCGTCGAACACCTGAAGCGAAGCTCCACTCCTTTCACTGAGCGTGGTCTTTAGCACCAGTAGTATGCGAGACAGCTCTCCGCCGGAGGCGACTTTACTCAAAGGTCGCGGCGGTTCTCCAGGGTTAGCAGCTAGCATAAACTCCACACGATCCGCCCCATGTGCGCTCGATGGTGCTTCGGAGACCGATATGTTGAACTTAGCCTCCTTCATATTCAACTTCGCAAGCTCAGCCGATATGGTCTTGCCCATTTTTACCGCCAGCGTTTTTCGCTCTTGCGTGAGCTTAATCTCCTCAGCACGCAGGTCACCTCGTGCTTTTTCCATCGCTTCCTCTAATTTCTCCAGATCGAAAGCACCGGATTCATGCAGCGATATCTCCTGAGCTATTTCATCGCGGTAAGCAATAAGTCCGGCTAGATCCTTCTTGTATTTTCGCTCTAAGCGCGCAATTTCGGCGATGCGACTGCGCAGGACTTCCAGACGCTCGGGGTCCGCGTCCAGTTCAGTTGAATAGTCAGCCAAAGCGATCGATGCCTCATCGAGCATAACGGCTGACGAATTAACCAAATCAGTTATCGACTCAAGCTTGGCGTCCAACTTTTGCGCCTTAGTCAGGGAACTTAGAAGTCGCGAAAGCAAGTCATGAATCGAGTCCTCTTCTCCAGAGATAGCCTCTGTCGCTTCCTGAACCACGCTGCCAAGGGTCTCGACATTAGCCAGCCGGGAGAGCTCAGATTCGTGCTGCTGCCGCTCTCCGCTGCGTAGTTCTGCCGCTGCCAGCTCTTCATGTTCTGCTTTAATTCTTTCGAGACGCAGCGACTGCTCTTCACTTTTTTCGCGAAACTTGAGACAGCGTTTTCGCGCTTCATCATACAGCGCGAACCTCTCCGCGACGCTCTCTAGCAGCTTCGGACTAACCCCGAAGCAGTCAAGCATAAAGCGCTGCTGAGAAATATCAACCAAAAGTCGCTGGTCATGTTGGCTGGTTATCGCCAGCAGGCGCTCGCCTATCTCAGATAGCATGGAAACAGTTGCAAGTCGGCCGTTTATGTAAACCTTGCTCTTGCCGCCTGGGTCGATGACACGCCGGATAAGTAATTCCTCCGCGTCCGCCCCCAAATCGTCATAGATCGCTGAAAGCTCTTTTCGATCCAGTTCATCAAGATGAAATAAGCCTTCGATCTCTGCACTCTCAGCACCTCGGCTGACAAAGTCACTCGAAGCCCGCCCGCCCTGAAGAAGGCCGAGCGCCCGAAGAAATATGGACTTCCCGGTGCCGGTCTCGCCGGTTACTATGTTCAGCCCCGCATCAAACTCGACTTCCGCCCTGTCAATAAGCGCAAAATTTGAAATTCTAAGAAGCGACAACATCAGTGGTTAGCCCATTTAAGTTTAGTGCCAAGAACATCAAAGTAATTTCTCGCGGGAGACTTAACGAATCTGATTTTATGTGCGGACTTCGCAATACGCACCTGGTCGCTTAGTGCGAGTTCCATTCCCTCCTGCCCGTCGACAGTAAAGTAAACATCGCCGCTCTGCGAGGGTGCGCGCATTTTTAATGTTATTGTGAGCTGCGCCGAGCCTGGAAGAACCAGGGGACGGCTTGTTAAAGAATGAGGGCAAATTGGCGTAACTAATATTGCGTCAACCTGCGGGTGAACAATCGAACCGCCCGCAGCCATCGAATAGGCCGTAGAGCCGCCTGGGGTTGCGACAATAACTCCATCTCCTCTAAGGGTCGCTGCAAATGCCCCGTCCACCGAAAGGTCAACGCTGAAGATGCGCGCAATCGCCTGTTTAGTCAGAACCGCGTCGTTGACTGCAGTGAACTCTCGAAAGACCTTCCCCGAGCGAAGAACCTGCGCCGACAACAGTGCCCGCTCTTCGATCTCCGCCTCTCCGGCAATCGTCTTCGCCAAAGTATCGAATAATTCATCCTTGGTGATTTCCGTCAAAAAGCCGAGGGTGCCCATATTGACGCCGATGATTCTAGGCTCTCTCGACGAGGGAAACCTAGATGCACTAATCAGCGTTCCGTCTCCGCCAAGCACCACCAAAATATCCGCGGAAGCCGAAACCTCCTCCCTTTCAACAACTTTTGCCTCACCTAGCTCTAAATCACTCAACTCTGGAGCAATATCGCTCCCGACGACAGACTTAATTTTCTGGTCACGGAGCCATGCCAAAAGCTGTGCGACTAAATCGCGTGCCCTCGCAACGCGCGGCTTAGCTACAACACCGACGACTGGAATCTCAGAAGATGATTTACTCATTGCAGGCGCTTGGGTACTCGGAACTCTTCACCGGCTACGGTTGATGTCAGTAAACCGGGAACCGATGTTACCGCGTCGTAAACCGTTAAATAGCCCTCTCTCGGGGCTTCAGGAAGCAGGTCGGTTACGTATAGCGGCTCCTGGCCGAACATGGCCAACCCGGCGTTTCCAACAAGATAAATAGCATAAGGCGGGAACAAGACCACAGCGCCCACGTTTACCATCGTTTTCCCGATTCCATCACCGAACAGCCAATTGGCGCCGGCCGTTTCGAGCTGACCGCCAAGTTCATCAAAGGTTGGCGGCTTTTGTTTGCCGCTGGCCAGGTCGGGAACGGATGGTGGATTGAGCATGCCCAACTCGTTCACTTCGGAGTACTCGACCGGTCTGGCGCTCACGTCGCTCGACCTCGAACAACCGAGGCAAAAGCTGTAAATAAGAACTAGAAGCGCCAGGAGTTTCAATTGGTTCTACCTTTGAGACTAAGCTACCAGCATTACTATAATTGATTTAAAGTTGGCGAAAAAGGAAAATCAGTCTGATGATTAATCAAAAATTCCTCGCA
>JAUIIP010000106.1 GCA_030431555.1 bacterium | reverse complement strand
CTCGACGGCATCGGAGGTCATTGCGCCTGTTCTCCCAGGTAACGGCTTACATACTTAGAAAACTTCATCGAGATTTCCCGAGTTGCCGTGCCGGATACAAAATGGTGTTCGTCGACTTGAGTCACCGGGGTAATACCCGTCGTGCTTTGTGTAACAAATACTTCCACCGCGCTGTTTAGAAACTCCTGCAGAGTAATGTCAACGAATCTGCATTCGAAAAGTTCGCTGATTATGCGTCTTGTGACGCCCGGCAGGACCTTGTGCCTAGGGGTGTGCAGTTTGCCCGCTGAGTTTACCCAGAAGATGTTGGACCACGCTCCCTCGCGCACAATGTTTTCATCGTCTACAAGCAGGGCCTCTTGGGCTCCGGCGGCTACCGCGTGCTTTCTTGCGAGCACAGATGTGACGGCACTGGTTGTCTTATGTTCAGGTAGAGGTCTTTCGAAGTTCACAGTTCTAAGTTTGATCTTTGAGTCCGGCAGCCAAGTGGTTTCATGCCGGGACGCGCATAACGCAAATCCGGCGCTGGAACACACTATTCGCACACTGAGGGTTTGGTCCTCGGGGAACTGCTTAAAACTCGATTCTAGACAGGCAAGGACTTCATTTTTAAGGATTGAAACTTCGGGCGGCTCACAAACGATCTCAAGTGAGCGCGCACTGGCAAGCAGCCGTTCGACGTGATAATCAAGATGCAGAACCGCCGGTGTTGGTCTGTCGGTATCGCGCATCGCGCGGAATGTGGTGAAGACGCGAAGTCCCAGGTCCCCCATTTGCTCTTTGCGAAAATCCTGAAGGTCGCAGTAAGTAGTAATCAGAGTCGTCTTCGAGGACATAATCATCCGGGGGAGTGTGAGAATCAGCAAGGAATTGTTTCATTGAACAAAGAAAAGCTCAATGGTGCCGCAAAAACGCTTCTGATGCCAATCGACTGGGGTCTAGGTTTTGCCCTTGCGCACAAGTGGTCATTGCTGACCTTGGCGCTGCTCCCGACTTGCTTGGAGCTGGTTGCTAGCTACGCAATGTATCATCACCGCCTGCTGCGCCAGGAAGCGATGATAATGTTCGTTCTGACTTCCATAGCAAACGTCTGGCTCTTCATAGCCTCCGTGATGCTGGTAATCGAATCGGTCAAGGGAACGGAGATTTCGCTTTGGCGAATGGGACTTCGTGCTTTTGTCCTGCTCCCGAAAGTTTTAATAAGCTATTTTCTTACTTTATTTTTTATACTGCTTGGCTTAAGAGCGTTCGTCGTGCCCGGCTTGGTGTTTATTGGTTTTCTCATCTGGGCTCCTGCGTTTTGTGCCGGCGAAGCTTACACCAAGCGAACAAAGAAAAAGGATCAAGACGATGTCGATCCGGAAGCGGCTGCCGCTGCTGCTTCTCTTAAGCCGGTGCCTTTTTTTACGGATCGTCCGGTTTGGGACCTGGGGCTTGTCCGCTCATGGCGAGTTGCCGGTCCGACATTCTTCTCGTCTTTTCAGCTGGCGCTGCTGTTCCTTGCCTCATTCGTAGTTCCGATGGCGCTTGTTGATCTCTTTGGTGATGCGACTCTCGGATACTCTGCACAGGGGGCCAAGGTTATTTTGACGTCTTTTTTGGGAGCAATCGTTAAAGGAATTTGGGCTGGAACTTTTATAATGATTATCCCGCCTGATGCGCGGCTTGAGCTTGGAATCGATTCCTATCCTGATTTACAGAAAGTTTGTGCGCCGAAAAGCATTACTAACTTGAGATATGAGGGTCGGCTCGGGCCGCAATTTGGAGTGCTTTTCGTTTGCGCAGTTTCGACGTGGATCGTCGTTCAGCAAACAATCGCTCAGACTGATATGCCGTCTAACGTAACAACTGAGCTGACTAAGATTGAAGCGGATGATGACGAACTGGTGGTTACGCTGCGGATGTTCGATCCGAGTCAGGAGTATCGCTGGTTCGCTCCTGAAAGATTCCGGCTGGAATTCGAGTCGAGCGAGTCGAAGGTGCCTAGTGTTCCCGAAGCGCCTGCGCCTAGTACGGCTGAGCCGGCTGATCCGGTGGCAGCCTTGCTGAGCTCTGCAACAGCGCCGTCGGCAGATTCTCGCGAGTTTTTGGGGCCCTCGACAATTGTTGTGTTTGATAAAGACGGCGTAATAATGCCCCTTGATAGTTTGAGTCCGTATGACGGGCCGATAAAAATAATTTTGCGCTTCGAAATGCAGCGCAAAGGTGACATTAAACGACCGTTCTCGATTTTCTATTATTCGTTCTCCGGCCCCGGGCGCGCGCTCATAAGCGGGGAGCTGGACTCGACTTGGTCATAGGGGCTGCCTGCTCCCGAAAGATTTCCCGTGCGCGATCGCTTTGGGTGCGCCATATTAAGCGTATGGCTAGCAGCCTTATGTAGTATGGACCAAAATTCTTATGGAAAAAGTGATTAATTTCGATCGTGCAGCCAGGCGCGCTCTGTTCGGCCAGGAGCCGGAGATCCCGGGAGCGGGTTCATCAGCGGCTAAGACGCCCGCTCGGCATACTCGAGTCAAAATCACAATCAATCTCGATGAGGACATCGTCGAGCACTTCAAAACACTCGCACAGGCAGAGGGGAGAGGATACCAGCAGCTCATTAATGATTCGCTTAGGGAATATCTGGAAGGCAGTAAGGGCGAACGTATTGCTAAAGAAGTTGGAGAACTGCTCCTAACAGACGAGACATTTCTTGCTCGACTGGCCGAAAGTATTGCAAGCTAGCGCCGGAATTAATCGGTCCGGCGAATGGCAGAAGATTACATTTTATACAGCGATGGTGGTGCGGAGCTGCGCGTAAGCGGAGCGGGGGCGTGTATTGTCGAGGACTGCGCCACTGGGGTGCGGACCCATCTGGCGGCGAATTTAGGCGGTGCCACAAACAATGAGGCGGAGATTTTTGCAGGTCTCTTAGGCTTTGCTTGGCTGCGCGCATGCGACCAGAACTTTAACGGCAATATACGCTGGGTGTGTGACAGCGAGTACGTTTTGAAAAGCGCTACGCAGTATATCAACAACTGGAAACGCAATGGCTGGCAAACTGCGGCCAAGAAGCCGGTCAAAAACCAGGGATTGTGGCAGGCTTATAGTGAACTGTCTTCGGGCATTAAGGTCACTGCCGACCACGTGCGCGGTCACACCGGACATCCGGAGAACGAAGCATGCGACTCAATGACAAACTGGGTTAGAGCGAATGAGGACTTCTTGAAGGACTCGGACGGTTCCCAGACAGTCGAGTTTGAAGGAGAGCTTTGGACTGTTTTCGAGTCATCGAAAACTCTGAAAGAAATTCGCAGCTCGGACGAGGTCAACCACGAAATAATCTCAGGTCTGATTGAATCCGCGGCAAAGGCCGACGGGGGCAGTGCTGTCGACCAAACCGATAGACTCAATTCTCGTGCGCTCTCAAAGGCGCGTCATGCTGTGGAATCTGCTGCGCAGGCGCTGTCCCAGGCTAAGTCGGAAAAGGCGCAAACACTGCTGCTCGAAGTCGAAAAGCTGCTTAAAAAATTCGACTAATCTATTCCTGCGAGTCGTCCTCTTCATAGCGCTGACTAATCGCCTGGTTATGGAAGTGCAGGATTGTCTTGTATGCTTCGTTGATTTTAGAAATTCTAGCAATGGCCGCCGATACGAACGTCTCCCCGAGGTCCGCCATCTTCGGGAGATTTAGATTGTCAATTGTTTCTTTCCAAACCTGCTCCGCGTCTTCAAGTTTAGCGTTAGACTTCAGGCCGAGCATCGCCATTGCACGGGAAAATTCGTCGCGCGAAACATTGGAGCCCTCTTCCATCGAGTGCATCATTTCCTCGAGCGCGTCCGCTTCGACTTCGCCGACCAGGTCGTCTGCACCCTGAAAGCTCAGCAGATTCTTTAGATTGGCGTTGATTGCTTCGTCGATATCCTTACCGGCAACTTCAAGTCTGCCGCGGCGCTCTGCCATTACTTGTTTAAAAATTCCTTGGGCTACCTCCGGACTCAGGCCGAGTCGTTTGCCCATTGCCGCGATATAAGATGCCTCGCGCACGGAAACAAATCGGTCGTGCGCAATAACGTCACATACGACGCGGTATATCAGCGGCGCTACCTCATCCGCTTCGGAGCCAAGGGACTCCATAACAGCTTTGCATTCCTCGAACATATTAAAAGAGCCGTCTTCGGCCTCAATCGCCGCACCGACATCAGCGATGAGTTCGCCGAATCCGATTACATTCAGAGTGTTGGCAACTTTCTGCCGCTCCTTCTTGTCTAGGCTGCCGTCAATGGTCATGGCGCCGACAATCAGCTTTGCAATTGATTTGTTTTGTTTAGCGCTGCTCATAAGAGAATCACCATTATACATTCAAGGAATCAGAACTACTTTACCGAATTGCAGACCTTCTTCAAGAATTTCATAGGCCCGCTTTCCTTCGGCCAGCGGCAGCTCGCGGTCGATTACCGGCTTTATGCTGCCGTCCCATAAAAGCTTCGTCACGTGATCGAAGTCTTTCCTACTGCCCATGGTCGAGCCGATTATCGATAACTGTTTGGCACACACCAGGCGGTTGTCAAAGCATACTTTGGGGCCGCTGGTGTTTCCAACGGAGACAATTGCACCGCCTCTAGCAGCTGCTCGCAGTGACTGCTCCATTGTTGCTGCTCCCACGTTGTCGACAACAATATCAACACCGCGCTTCTCAGTAAGCTTCCAGACAGCTTTGCTCCAGTTCGGCTCTTCCCGATAGTTTATAGTATGTTGTGCTCCGAGCTGCTTGGCGAGTGCCATTTTCTCTTCAGTGGAGGTGAGGGCGATTACTTCCGCGCCAAAATGGCTGGCAAGCTGAATACAAAAGCTGTTAACTCCACCGCCTGCGCCAACAATTAACACTGTGTGGCCTTTTTTTAGTCCGGCCCGCACCATCAGCATGCGCCAGGAGGTGATGCCAACCAGTAACCCGGCGCTGGCTTCTGCGAAGCTTAGTTTGTCCGGAAATGAAACCAGATTCTTGGCTGGGACGTTGACGAACTCAGCAAAGCCGCCCCGACGATGTTCGCCGATAATGCGATATCCAGGGCTAACGCTGTCCTCGCCGCGCTCCGTCCATTCGTCCTTTTCGGTAAGCACTCCCGGGTTGACGGCCACACGTGTGCCGGTCTGCCAGCCGCGAACTTCAGAACCGACCTCTACAATTTCACCGGCGATATCAGAACCGCCGACATGCGGCATCTCAAGAGACAATCCGGGCCAGCCGGCGAGCACCCAAAGGTCGAGATGGTTGAGGGCGCAGGCACCAACTTTAATTCTGACTTCACCGGGAGCCAGCTCGCGCTGATACAAATCACCGAACTCAAGCTTCTCAGCCCCGCCGTGCTCCCTGAAAAATAAAGCCTGCATTTCTGACTCCGTGTCGACAAATTGTGCAGTGATATCAAGGTATTTTTGTGTGGAATTGTCAAGCTTGAGCAGCAGTGTTCTGAATTCCGCCCCTTTTTTATTCGCCGCAATTTTGCTACACCTGACCACTCGCGAGCTGGCGTAGCTCAATTGGTAGAGCAACTGACTTGTAATCAGTAGGTTGCGGGTTCAAGTCCCATCGCCAGCTCCATTTTCGCTTTCATCTTTGCGCAATTTCTTCGTCACGGGAGATTCCTGCGCTGCTCATGTAGCGTTGAACTACACTGCGCTGCTCGAAATTCCCGTTCCTCGACCTTGCCCAAATCTGAGTGCGAAAATGGAGCTGGGGATACACATTGCTGAATTGAATAGAGGAATTGTTTGAATTACGTGGCGATGGGACTTGAACCTTAGCGAGCGTTAGCGAGCGCAGAAATAAGGAAGTCCCAGGACGGAGCTTGCTCCGTCCCATCGCCAGCTCCATTTTCGCTACACTTCTATTGCCGTATTATGGCGATCCTATGTACCGTATTACTACGATCTATTCTGACGATTCCGGATTATCGCAGTTTGGCGAGATGGAGATTCCGCTCGCGGATTCGGGCGAAATAGGAATGCTATCTCAGTGCTTGAGTGCTACTGGAATCATCTTTAGGGAAACGGCAGGTGATTACGACTTCTCTTGGCACAATACCCCCAGAAAGCAATTCGTAATTATTCTAGAGGGCGAAGTTGATTTTACCGTGTCCACTGGGGAGACACGTCGATATGGTCCGGGTGATGTAGTCTTACTAGAAGACACGGAAGGTAAGGGACATTGCAGTAAGGCCGTAGACGGACAGCCTAGACGATCTATTTTTGTCGCCGTGGAGTAAGTTGCCGCGATATTTCCCTCCGCTGAATCAGCAGTAGTTTCGAATGCGCAGTTCTCGACATTGCATGAATCTATATGAGAGAATGCAGGCGTAATTGATCCCGGCGATTGCTTGAGAGCTGTACGATGAGCGACCAGAAAGTTTGTGCCAATTGCTCGCGGAACTTTCGGATTTTTCCGATCGACGCCGAGTACTACTCGCGGATTGACGTCCCTCACCCGAGCTGGTGCCCGAGATGCAGGCATCTTAGAAGGCATGGACATATAAACGATTACGTATTTTTTCAGCGTAGCTGCGATAACTGCCAAAAACCCTTCGTTTCGATTTTCCCCGCAGGTTCCCCCTACAAGGTCTTTTGCCAGGACTGCTGGTACAGCGAGGAGCGAGACGATAAGGCGCAGGGCAGGGAGTTTGACTTCTCCCGTCCGTTCTTTGAGCAATTTGATGAACTCATGCACGAAGCGCCGCAGCTCGGAATTATCGGCATGAACAACATCAACAGCAGCTATAGCGAGTCTGTTGCTAACTGCAAGAATGTTTATCTTATCAGCGAGAGCAGCAACTGCGAGGACTGCTCTTTTTGTTACTGGATACAAAAGACCGTAAGCACTTTTGACTCGTGTTATCTGCATGAATGCGAAGAGTGCTACGAAGTAAGCGACTGCTTCAATTGCTACAATTTGCGCTATTCCCAAAACTGCACCAACTGCAGTGACTCGTATTTTCTTGATAACTGTAAGTCTTGCTCGCACTGTGCGTTCTGCACCAATCTTCGACAAAAGAAGTTTTGCATTTTTAATGAGCAGCTTTCCGAGGAGGAGTACCGCCAAAGGTTGGCGGAGTTTGATTTCAACTCATATTCATCAGTAGCGGAGCTGCGCGAGCGTTTTTTCCAGTTTATCGCTGAGGAGCCGCGCAAGCATTTGCAAATGGAGCAAACCGAGAACTGCACGGGCGACTATGTGCGAAATGCAAAGAACTGCCGCAGTGTGTATCACTGTTACGACGCGGAGGACTGCGCTTACGGAGAGCATGTATGGCGCGGGGCAAAGGATTGTTTCGATGCGAATACGGCGGGACGTGATGCGGAGCTTATATACGAGAGCACTAATTCAGGAATAAGCAGCTACAATGTTAAGTTCAGTCGTTACTGCTGGGGCTGCCATAACACCGAGTACAGCAATCAGTGCAAGAACGGGAGCAATCTATTCGGCTGTGTGAGCTTGAAACCTAAAGCCTCGAACTGCATTCTTAACAAACAATACTCCAAGGAAGACTTTGCTAGTCTGCGAAAGCAAATCAAAGAGCATATGCTTGAGACTGGCGAATACGGTGAGTTCCTTCCGCTCTCGATTTCGATGTTTGGTTACAATACTTCAGTTTCTTTTGACGATGAACGCCTTGAGCGAGACGAGGTTTTGCGCAGAGGCTGGAAATGGGAAGAGACGGCGCCGGGAACTTTCGGAAAAGGTACGCTCCAAGCGGCGGAGATGCCTGACGATCCCTTTGCTGTAGACGAGAAGTTCTGTTCCGAAGTGCTAACCTGCGAATCCTGCATGGGTAACTATCGGGTTGTGAAGCACGAGCTAAAATTCTACCAGAAACATTCGATTCCCTTGCCGCTGGAGTGTCCGAGCTGCAGGCAGCGAGCAAGGCTGAATCGAAGACCAAAAAAGGAACTGATCGACACAAGCTGTGCAATGTGCGGAGCTAGGATCGAAACTACGCTCGACCCCGAGACTTACGCCAAGATTTATTGCCGGAGCTGTTACGAAAAAGCTTTGTACTAAATAACTACTTGCAGAGTTTACCTCTTCCCGCGCTTCGGCTACGATTCAGCCGGAGGCGTATATGGACGTAGCAATTGTAATACCAGCTAGATATAAATCGACTCGGCTTCCTGCCAAGCCGCTCGTAGATATCGCGGGCAAGTCGCTGCTCTCGCGTGTGCTTGAGCGCGGGCGCGAGGCCGTGGGCTTGCTTGATGCAAAGGGCTTCTGCAGCAAGCTGATGGTAGCAACTGATCATCAAGAAATCTTCGAGCACGCGCAGAGTTTAGGCGCGCATGCAGTCATGACTGATCCTCAGTGTCCCAGCGGCACAGACCGGGCGCTGGCTGCAATCAAAGAGTCGAACGCAGGCTCGGATGTGGTAGTCAACTTTCAAGGCGACTCCCCGTTTACGCCAGCTAGTTTTATTGCCGACATTGTGGCGGCCTTTGCGTCCGACTCGGAAGTTAGAGTTGCTACTCCGGCAGCGAGACTGTCCTGGGAAGCGCTGGATAAACTTCGCGAATCCAAAAAAAGGACGCCGTTCAGCGGAACTACGGTCGTAGTCGGTTCCGACGGAAACGCGCTATGGTTTTCGAAGCAGATCATACCTGCTTTGCGCAAAGAGGACTCACTGCGAGGCCAGGGCAAGCTGTCGCCGATTCGTGTGCATTTAGGCCTGTACGCTTATCGACTAGAGGCGTTGGAGCTGTATTGTTCCTTGTCGCAGTCGAAGTACGAGCAGCTTGAAGGTCTCGAGCAGTTAAGACTTCTCGAGAACGGCGTGCCGATTAGGATAGTTGATGTCGAGTTCGGTTCTCAGCCGTATATGAGCGGAATCGATTCTCCGGATGACGTTGAGCGCGCCGAAGCTTTGATTCGATCCGGGGCAGTGAGTGATGGCTGAAACTCGACTATTCGTAATTCGTCATGGAAATACCTTCGGACCTGGGGATGTCCCGGTGCGAGTCGGCGCAAGAACGGACATCGCGCTTGTCGAGAGCGGCAGGATTCAAGCGCGTTCGCTCGGATTATACTTCAAGCAGCAGGGTGTTTCGCCTGATTGGGTTGTTTCCGGTGAACTGCAGCGCGCGCAGGAGACGGCCCGGTTAATGTGTGAGGCAGGGGAGTTTAATGCCAAGTTGGAGACAACCTCAGCATTTAATGAAATCGACTACGGTCCCGATGAAGCAAAGCCGGAAGAGGAAGTTGTCGCTAGAGTCGGCCAAGATGCGATTGATAGTTGGAACAGCGATGCAGTTGTACCCCCGGGTTGGAACGTTTCACCTGAGGAGTTGATCGCAAATTGGAGAGAGTTTGCGGTAAAGGTGATTCGCGAGCGACCCGGACAAGTAATAATGGTGGTAACTAGCAATGGTATCGCCCGCTTTGCGCCGCACCTGACAGGTGATTTTGAGCGCTTCAAAAACTCTTTCGACATCAAGCTCAAAACCGGTGCTTTTGGCGAGTTTGTGCATGACGGCTCGGCTTGGACCGCTCGACTTTGGAATGTCAGACCAGCGTAGTAACCGGAGCAAGGGCTCCGGCGCTCGACTCACTCCGTCCTCCTTCTCAAGATAGTACTCGATTTGACTTAGACGCCTACCGGCAGTCATCCAAATCCCCGGCGACTCGGACTTAAATCATTAGCGTTCTAAGCGACTTAGGGCTGCGTGAGTCAGAAAATTTCTAAGACCATATTGACATATCGTAGTATCGCGATGTATAGATATATTATGGCTGGAAAGAAACAGCAGTTAACGAGCGTGGAGGGGATGGAGGAGGCAGCGAAGTGTCTAAAGACGCTTGCGCATCCGCATCGCCTGCGGATGGTGCAAATGCTGCTTCGCGGTGAATACACCGTCGGGGAGCTGGCGGAAGCCTGCGGCATTCAAAGCCACATGGCATCTGAGCATTTGAAGCTGATGGAGCGCTGTGGACTGCTCGCCAATGAGCGAGTTGGCCGTAAGATCTATTACGAGATCGCGGAACCTCACCTGGCAAATATTATGGCCTGCGTTGAAGCAAGATTTAAATAGGAGGGCTTCAGTAGTGATGAACTTTTTTAAAAGAGAGAAGTGGTCGCCTTATCTCGTAGGAGCGCTGATCGGTATTTTGTCATGGGTAACGTTTGCCGGAATGAACAAAGCGCTCGGTACTTCTACAACTTTTGTTCGCGCCGCCGGCTCGGCTCAGGCACTGGTGGCGCCGGAACATGTTAAGAACACCGAATATTACGCGAAGTATCTTGACGGAAGCCCGGCTTTCGATTGGCAGTTTGCTCTGGTGCTGGCGATGATTCTAGGTGCGTTCGCGGCGTCTAAGCTGTCCGGTCAAAAGCCTCAAGACCCTGTGCCTTCGATTTGGGCCCAGAGTCTCGGCTCGTCTCGGCCGAAACGTTTTGTCGGCGCCTTTTTGGGCGGGGTTCTGGTGCTTTTTGGCGCGCGCCTAGCGGGTGGCTGCACATCTGGTCATGGGATTTCCGGAGGCTTGCAGCTCGCTGTATCAAGCTGGGTTTTCCTTGGTGCCCTATTTGCAGCGGGAATACCAACGGCACTTATGCTCTACAAGAATCGAAAAGCTTAGTTTAGGAGGCTCTCATGTTTAATACTTCATTCTTTGACTCTCCGCTGACTCTGCTGCTGGGGGCACTGACGGGATTTGTATTCGGGTTCCTGCTGCAAAAGGGCAGTGTGACGAAGTTCAACACGATTGTCGGACAGTTTCTGCTCAAAGATTTTACTGTAGTGAAGGTTATGTTCACGGCGGTCGTAGTTGGTGGGATTGGCGTATACGCGATGCTGCAGGCGGGCATTGTCGAGGGCCTTCACATCAAGAATGCCCAGATTTTTGGGAATGCGCTCGGCGGCTTAATCTTCGGAGTAGGGATGGCTATTCTAGGCTATTGCCCAGGTACCGGTGTCGCCGCAATCGGCGAC
>JAUIIP010000105.1 GCA_030431555.1 bacterium | reverse complement strand
TCCCAAGCCCCCGAGTTCTGCTCCCGGCGACTGCGCTGAGCACTAACAAACGCTGAAATATGATTATTCCAGTCAAACGCTCCCGCCAGCGCCTCACGCAAACCGAAATTGAGTCCGCCGCGCAAAATGTTCAGCACTACTGTATAGCTTTCCGACAATTGGACTTTCGAATACTTCACTAGTGCCGCCAAAGCACTTTCGCAGGCAGTCTGAAGTTTGTCGGTGTACTCAACGCCGGCAACGAGCGGATCGTTGCAGATAGCACGAGTCTCCGGAGTAGAAGCGACAAAACGTTCTACCGGACCGGCTCCTTCGCCGGTAATTTTGTAGAACGAGCATTTAGAACTAGTCCGCAGGACTTCCAGCTTATCCATTGATGCACCTAATTTGAGACTTCTCCGCTATAACACGAAGCCGCAAATCAGCCTAATTAAAGGTCGAGTTCCAGGCTGCCTGCGCTGCTGACGATCAGGTCGTATCGAGTACTGGAATCACTGCCCATGAGTGCCTTGAGTCCCTCACCAGCTGCGGCTTCGTCTTCCGCAACCACCTTAAGCAGGGTGCGCGTCTCGGGATTCAGAGTCGTATCCCACAAAGTGTCCGGGTTCATCTCTCCGAGACCTTTGTAGCGCACGATTCTGGCGGAGGCTAAAGAGCTGTCGTTAGCCAACTCCGTCGCTAACTCATCATCAGAGTAGAGCCAAATAGCATCCGGGGATGACTGCTTAGCCTCCTTTCGCTTTGAAGCTTTCTTCGAGCGCTTCGCCTTTGTCCCCGCTGATTTAGCGGTGCCGTTGCTCTTAGAACCGCGCTTGGAGGGAAACACTCCGTAGAGCGGTGGTTTGCCGAGATACAAATAACCACCTTCAATTAGTGCCCGCATATGGGTAAAGAAGAACGCGAGCAAAAGCGTACTGATATGCATCCCGTCAGCATCGGCATCAGTAAGAATTATCACTTTCCCGTATCGCAGCTTTTTGTCGTCGAAGGAGTCGCCGAGTCCGCAACCAAGAGCAGAAACGATATTTGAAATCTCCTTGTTTTCAGCGACTTTCTTTTTCGAGGAAGTAATCGCATTGAGCACTTTTCCGCGCAGTGGAAGAACAGCTTGACAGTGACGATCCCTGCCCTGCTTGGCGCTGCCGCCCGCACTATCACCCTCAACAATGAACAGCTCACCCTCGGCTTGATTAGTGCTGCTGCAGTCAGCAAGCTTGCCGGGCAGCGTAAGACGATGACTAACGCTGAGCTTCCGAGTAACTTTTTTCGCCGCCTCTCTGGAAGCGGCGCGCGCTTTAGCCGCGAGCACAATTCGATCTACAACAGCTTTCGCCGTTGACGGATTCTCGTTGAGGTCCTGCTCAAGCGACTTCACCACCGATTCGACGATTGGGGCGACTTCGGGGTTATTGAGTCTACTCTTGGTCTGGCCTTGAAACTGCGCCTTAAACTTTCCGGCGGGCAGCATAACAGCGACAACGCAGGCGATACCTTCGCGAATGTCCTCTGCACTAATTTTGACGCCCTTGGGAAGCAGGTTATGAACATTGATGTAATTTCTAACCGCTCGCACAATGCCGGACTTGGCTCCGTTTTCGTGAGAGCCTCCGTCATCGGTATAAATGCCGTTGACGTAAGAACGAAAAATTTCGGTTCTGGAATCAGTCCAAGCGAAGGCTATCTGTACCTTCGCTCCTTCTTCACGCTCGAGATAAAAGCCCTCTTCGCCGATTATATTTAGCTTTTTCTCGTCCAGAATCTGCTGCAAATACGCGCGGATTCCGTCCTCGTAATGGAACTCCTCCTTCGTCTCAGCAGCTTCGTCGATAAACTGCAGACGCAAGCCCGGATTGAGATAGGCTTTTGTCTGAATCGAGGTTCGAATAATTTCAGGTGAAAAGGTAATCGAGGAAAAAATCTTTGGGTCAGGCCTAAAAAAGATTGTTGTGCCGGTCCCGCGAACGGAGCCGCGAGAAGTCTTCATTTTGCTGTCGACCTTCCCTCTCGCGAACGACTGAGTATACTCCTTGCCACCGCGCTTTACCGTGGCAATCAGCTCCTCACTCAACGCATTCACTACGGAGCTCCCCACACCGTGCAGTCCACCGGAAGTCTGGTAATTCTTCGCTGAAAACTTACCTCCCGCGTGCAGAGTCGTAAGAATCAGTTCCAAAGCCGACTTTTTGTGTTTTGGATGCTTCTCTACCGGAATACCGCGGCCGTTGTCGGAGACTGTCACACTTTCACGGTCTTCGTGCAGCGTTACTGTAATCAACGACGCATGGCCGTTCATCGCTTCATCGACACTGTTATCCAGAATCTCGAAGACAAGCTGATGCAAACCAGCCGGCGTATCGGTCCCGGCAATATACATCCCGGGCCGCTCACGCACCGGCTCAAGGCCCTCTAGTATTTCAATATCTTTTGCGCTGTAACTTTCTTTTGCCACTTACTTATCTACCTTTGGAATTATAACCTCATGACCGACAACAGGCAGACCACGTTTTACTAGTTTTAGTCCACGTTTGGCTCTGCCGGTAATAGTCATCGAAGATACATCGACTTCTTTGATGGCTTTTTCCGCCTGCACTCTGACTTTACTTTTCTTCTTGAGGCTAAACGCCGCCCGAACCTTGTCGCCCTTCGGCAGCTTCTGCAAAATTACGCCCTTGCCCGCACCTGAGAGCAGCGGCACTTCAGAATTATGGAAACAAACAACATAACCCTGCTCCGTAACGGTGATCGCCAAATCTTCTTCTATGACGAACATGCCGCACATTTTATCGCCCTTGCCGAGCCGCATTAATCTCTTGCCTGTGCGCTTCGTTTCAGAAACCGCATCATGCGGAAGCCGCAAACCATAGCCGCCTTCGGAGTACAGCATTATTTCTTCACCTTCTTGGGGGCCTTCCTCCGCAATACATTCGCAGGCGACTATTTGCTCCCCATCTTGGAATTTGAAACGCTTCTGTACAGGTTCGCCGTAACCCGAAGTCGGCATCAGATCAAATACACGCGAGACAAAGACATTCCCCTGCGATGTGTAAATCGCCAAGTAATCCTTCGTCGAACTTTCACCGACAAAGAACAGTGCATCTCCGTCACGAACACGAGTTGAAGCCGGATCGTTGCTTTGCTTAATTCGCTTTATCCAACCATCCTTAGTTACTACGACAAATGCGTCTTCGTGCTTTACGTAAGCATCCGTGTCGAGTTCGACTTCTTCAAAGTCATGCTCAATTTTTGACCTACGCTCATCTCCGAATTCACCGGCGACCCTCGTAAGATCCGAAGATAACAAATCGGTCATTCGCTTCTTACTCTTAAGTATCTTGTTAATTTCAGCGACCCTTGCGCTCTTTTCCTCGAGTTCAGAGGTTAGTTCGTCAATCGAAGTTTTCGATAGTTGGTATATTCGCAGATCAACTATGAACAGCGCCTGCACCTCGGTCAGCTTAAAGCGCTTGACCAGACGCGCGGCTGCATCGCTGCGTCCACTGCTCTTTCTTACGATTTGGATAACTTCGTTTATTACGTCAAAGACAGAAACCAAGCCCTCAAGCAAATGGATGCGTTCTTCAAGTTTCTCTTTCTCGAAGATTAGCTTCCGCCTTGTGACCTCATAGCGAAAATCTATGAAGTGCGTCAGCATTTCTCGAAGCGAAAGCTGAGCCGGGCGGCCGACGAATGGATTTTCCGTAGGCACCAAGGCCGTCAGGTTGACGTTAAAGTTAGACTCGAGGGGAGTGTGCTTATAAAGATACGCCAGCGCAGTGTCTGCATCTGCGCTTGGTGCAAGCTCCATTACAATTCGAATCTCATCAGTTGACTCGTCGCGGATGTCTACCAGCTGTGGAACTTTTTTTGCGATTATTAAATCAGCAATTTTTTCGACTAGCGAAGATTTGTCCACGTTATACGGAATTGACTGAACGACAATCTGGTATTTCGCCCGTCCTTTATGCTCAACTATATGACTGCCGCGCATCCGTATCGCGCCGCGTCCGGTACGGTAGACATCCCTTAGCTCGGCTTTAGAATTTAAGATTAGGCAGCCTGTTGGAAAATCCGGGCCCTTGACCGCATTGAACAGACGCGAGTCACTTGCTTCAGGATCTTCAAGAAGAAGCTGAAGCCCCTTGATCACTTCAGTTAGATTGTGCGGAGGAATTGCTGTAGCCAAGCCTACCGCTATGCCGGCCGCACCGTTGATCAGCAGATTGGGCACACGCGAAGGCAGCACAACCGGCTCTTTAACGGTCTGGTCAAAGTTATCCCGCTCTTCAATCGTCTGTTGGCCGATGTCGCCGATCACTTCCAGCGCAAGCGCCGTCAGACGCGCTTCGGTGTATCGGTAGGCCGCTGCGGAATCTCCGTCAAGGGAGCCGAAATTCCCCTGCCCGTCTACCAGCGGATAACGCAGCGAAAAGTCCTGCGCCATTCGCACCATTGCGTCGTAGCACGCTGAATCTCCGTGCGGATGATAACGCGCTAAGACTTCACCCACGACAGCGGCCGACTTACGATGAGGTTTCTCCGGGGAAAGCCGCAGATTCTGATACATTGCAAACAGAATGCGTCGCTGCACCGGTTTTAGGCCGTCGCGCACATCGGGCAGCGCTCTTCCGCTGACCACACTCAATGCATAAGTAAGATAACGCTGCTGAGACTCTTCTAATAATTCAACGTCTTTTACGGCCACAAAAACCCCCTAGATTACGGATTGGTCGTCAATCCGGCATTGTAGTGCCGTTTACTGGTAGATTCAATCAGAATATTAAAACGCGGCGGCGCTGCGATAATCAGCGCTTGGAGCGAACGAACGCGGCGGCTCGCTCGTCCCCTCCGAGCCTGCGCCATTCGGCGGAAGATTCCAGCACCGGCTGCAGCGGGCTGTCAGTTTCAACAACAATGATATCTATGGCGTGCTCATCCAAAGTCTTTTGAGCTGATTCAGCCGAATAGATCTGCATTGCCGCGGCAAACCGAGAGATCCCAAGCGCATCAGTCCGACCGTCAAGAAACACTCCAGCCTGCTCTTCGAGTCCCCTCTCCCTCAGCCAAAAAGTAATAAAATGACCGGTACCGAATGGTGACAAGATGCTTAAACGATGCCCCGCGTCAGACTGCACCAGAAAATCCTCCAGCGAAGCAACTGCGGCGACCGGCAGCTTCTCGTGGGGATCGAATTCGTACCAGCTAGCTGCTTGGGGACTTTGCATCCAGCCGGCAGCTACCGCCAACAATGCTACCAACACCCCGACTGCCGCCTCTCCGGCACGCGCACAAATCTCGTTTTGCTTAACGGCCGTAAAGGTGGCGGCTGCCGAAACGGCAAAGAAGCCGCAATGGCGTGAAGCTAAAAATGTTAATCCAAAAAACACGGCAGTTAGAAGATGCAGACAGAGCACACCCGAGGAGCTGATTCGCTTTCGGCGCACATCTAACAAAAGTTGAGTGAACCACGCCAGCATCAGCGCTACAGCCGCATAAGCCCAAACCGGCCACGGACTGCGCAGCGACAGAAACCCCTGCAGCTCGATCACTTTCGGCGCAACACCTGCTTGTCCACCGGGAGCGAAGACAGGCAGCAGCGAGAAAAGCTGCCAGTGATAGGGATTAGCAGCCGTCGCCAGGAGACTGACGACCAGTGCGGCAGCATAGGCCTTGAGAAGCTGCCCGTCTCTGCTCGAGACAGCTTCCGCCAAAAGAAACAGCGCTGCTGCCCCTGGTGCGATAAAAACAGAGATATGAACATTTGCCCAGAGCGCCGACAGGACGAATATTAAAAACAAGAAGCGTGTGTTCGCCTTGCCGCCGGCATTTCGCGCTCTGTTTAACAGCACGAGCACCAGCGAGACGAAAAGCACCAGCGCCAACACGCGCGGCCGCGGTGAAACAAGCTGCATAAGTGCAATTGACAATGTGAAGCAAAGCAGCCAGCGAATCCGGGCGGACTTAATCCCAAGGCATAGCATACTTGCGGCGACAACAAGCAGAAACAGCGACAAGCAGACCCAGAGTCGCAGTCCTGCGACTCCGAGGCTTTCGTAGAAAAGCCATAAGCTAACGTCGGGAAGCCAGGAGTAAGCTATTTCGCGAGCACCGGAGGAAATGCGAAAAATATCAGTAACAGGGAAACCCTGCTCAAGAACTAACTTCCCTATGCTTAAGTGATACCCCAGGTCAGGATCGGTCGGAAAAAACAGCGCCCCTGCAAGCAGCAGAGGAAACCAAGCGGATAGCAGAGAAAGAACGCCGAGAAACTGCGAGCCGCTAGGTCTTAATGAGCTTTTGCAGCTGCTTTCGGAGCTTGCCATATACTGGTTCGTCGGCCTCTTGGCGAAACGGCACTAAGTTGAATGCTATCTTTTCGACACCTTCGCGAACTGCCGGTTCAGCCAGGTCATAAAAACTCTGACCAGGTCCGCCCCACTGCCGGCCTATATCAGAAAACGGGAGAGTGTAGAGAACAGCCGCCTCCGGGAACAGATCCATTTCTTCGATTTCGATACTTAAATCCTTCGGCGACAGCAGCTGCCCGGTGTAGGCGTTTAGCACCAAGCTCCAACGCGACAGATCGAATTCGTCGTCGTCATCGGACTCCCGCGCTAGACGCTCCAGCACATCAAGCGTTCTGCGCACCGACATCCCGTCATCATCAGTTACAAGAAGTATTTGCTGACTAATCGGAAGTACTGAAAAGGTAGCAATGCCCCAAGAGCGGCCGGCATCCACGACAATCACGTCGAACTCCTCTCGCAGAGCATCGAACAGCGAATCAATAAATACGGCGACCGACGGCGCACCCTGAATCACGTCAGACTTAAAATGAAAGCTGTCTTGGTAGCGTTCAGGCTGCGGCGCGACAACAAGTTTGCCGTCGTAGCCCTCTACCGGATGCAATAGTTCATTAAGTCGAAAACCAGGGACTTGCCCTTGGCGCAGCAAGTCAGAGACAGCTTTGCGGTTGGATGTTCCTGCGCGGGCCCATTCTGTAATTTGCGGATTTACATCATCAAAATCGACAAGCGCCACGCTTAAGTCGTGACGCGCCCAGCATGACGCAAGGGCAGAAGCAACGGTGGTCGCTCCGACCCCTCCCTTAAAATGCACCACAGAGACAATGCCGCGATTACGTGCGCCCGGTGCTGCTGATGCCTGTTGTTCTGCATCGAGGATAAATGCGGCAATCTGCGCAATGTCAGCAACGGCAATCATCCGGATGCTGATAATTCGACGCAGTTCTACGGCATGATCCGCATACACGTCATTATCAAGCACCAGCGCAACCGGAAGATTTGGATGTGCTCCACGAAAGACTTGGGTTGTATGCTCCGCTGCGTCGAAGCAGCCGGGACCCAGCAGCGCCCCGATAGCAAGTTCGGCGCTTGCCTCTTCATTTATTAAACTAAGATCACCTTCGACGATTTCAACACGGCGCATGCCGATTTGGCGCAGGGCTTCCCGCGCTCGTGAAACAACGAGTTCTCGTGATTCGTCAGACGGGTCAATTACTAGTAAGCGCATTGTGAATTCTCTTACTCAGCAATACTATTCTTCGACTTCATCCGCGAGCACAGAATGCATCACTTCAAGTAGGTCTTCGGGATTAAAAGGTTTCTGCAGATACGCATCCGCACCCTGAAGAATGGCCCAGTTGCAGGCGTCTTCGTCGCCCTCCGCCGAGACCACGATCACGGGTATCTGAAGTGGAGAACGTTTTATTTCTCGGCACAACTGAAAGCCGTCAGCCATCGGCTTACCGTTCGCATCGAGCAGCATTAGGTCCAAAAGAACCAGGTCCGGCTTTTCCTTGATCAAGATTTGCGAAATACCGGTCGGCAGCTCGTTATAAACACAGGGTAAGTGGCCCGCGTTTTCAACTATGCTGGCAATAATGGCAGACTGCGTTGGCGAGTCTTCGACTATTAAAACTTTTCTCTCTCTATCCACTTAATTCTATTAGGTAAGCGGCCTAAATCCTTCTGTATATTACTACTGTATCATATAGATTGATTCGACCTACAACAATTGAGATTCCGGCTAGGACGCTCTAGCTCACAATAATAATTGGAAATCAGAACCAGGACCACTAGAGGGTGGTGACGCTGCCCTCCACCCCTACAGCAGCCGGCGCGAGCAGGATAGCAAAATATGTGAGGAACAGAACTACCGTGATAATCAGCGCTTTTACCGGAATAGCTGCTAATCGCTTATCCAGTGCCGAGGAGTATGTTCGCTGCGCATCTTGAGCAATCCCCGATAGCTGAGCGGTCCGGTCACCACCCTGTTCCAAGGCTTGCACCATCGACATCATCACACGCGTCACAGTGTCGTCCGCGATCTTCCTAGATACCCGACCCAAGGCCTCAGCCCAGGTATAGCCGGCGTTTGCGAGAACTCTCGCCTTTTTCAACTCTTTGATCAACGGGTGATTAGGAAACTCAGGAGCCAATGCGTCTATCACGCGCTCCAGTGCAGTCGACAAGTCATAGCCTGCGCTCGTCGCCACGTTCGTAAGGTCAATTACCAGCGGAAGTTCACGCTGAATTTCTTCCGTCCGCGCGTGCGTTTTACGGCTGAGCCAGAGATACGGCAGCAGTATCACAAACGCAAAACTGAAAATGGTAGATACGGATGCGTAGTAGGTCGAAAACTTGCTCCAAGCGAATATTACAATCCTTGGCCATGTTGCATAGCAAATCAGCCTGACGGCAGCGTATTTTCCGTGATCGCTTATCGTTTCCAGACCGGCAGAGCGCAGCTTAACTGTCATCTCTTTCTCCGCATCCCGCACTGAGCTTGTCTCGTCTTCTTTGCCCGCGAAACGGCGTCCTAAAGACTCAAACCAAGCATCAATTTGTTTGGAAAGCGTAGGGTCCTCTGAAGCATCCCTCGCCCTGAATCTGCCGAGTTCTCTCTCCTGCGCGTGCTGCCGGCTAAGGATCATCCAGGAGATCCACACGAACAGCGCTATGATTGCGACATACGACATACTCTTTAAACTCTAAGCGTTGTGATTCGGCGAAACAGCATGAACGATACAACCTGCACAACTATCGATGACTGCATTAAGTAGGTTATCCACGGGTGTTGAAACGCGGCGATAATGTATTCGCGTTCGGAAACGAGAAGAAAAATCGGCGCCGCTACGGATAGCGCAAAAATGACGTAAAACGCTTGTTTGGTGCCGACCAGGTCTCGCGACGCGCGTTCTAAAACAGATTGCTGCTCACGCATTTTGTATCCGAGACGCTTAAAAGGCTCGAGCCCACGCCCCCCCATGTCGGAGAAAAGCCGTATCGTTACAACTACTGAAACAATCTCCTGTCCCGATATTCGGCGCAGAGCAAACTCCAACGCCTCTTCGAGAGTGAATCCCTTCTGAGTAAGTCTACAGACCTTCTTAAACTCTGTTTTTAAAATTCCATCCGGGAGCGAATTAGTCGCATGGAGAACGGCTGTCTCCATATTGTAGCCGGTTCCCAGCGATGCACCGAGTGCATCCAGAAATCCCGGCAAATGCGGAACCACGCTCGCACGACGTTTCTCAGCTTTCGCAGTAAGATGTGTCGAAAGGAAATAAAATGCTACACAAGGACCGACGCACAGTCCGACCAGACCGCCGATAGTTTTCGAAAGAGCCAGTGTTAGAAATCCGGCGCCGCCCAACACCACAAGTATATAAACCAAAGCAGGAACCTGCATGCCGGCTTGCTGCAGCTTTTCGCTGAAGCTTCCGCCTTTGGCAATAGCGTTGGCTCGGCGCGGAGTGTGCACCGCTTCTTTCTTTTTTACGATCTCATCGGAATTCGCGAGCCGCAGCTGACGTAGTCGTTCTGATTCCCTCATTACCCGAATACCTTCCTATAGCTCGGTCCGACGGCTCGCTGAGCGCCTATATTTTTCGCGGCGGCTTCGGCTTTTCCGGTGCGTCGATATCGAGCAGCCCCGGACCAGGCTGAAGCTCTAAGCCTCGCTCCTTAATACGCTCAAGCCAGGCCGAATTCTTAGTCATAATACGCCAAGTTCGCTTACCGTCGAGAGTTCCTTCGTAGCGCACAATCGGCTTCGTAATGAACTCACCATTGACCGGCGGGCAGACCTCAGCCACCTCCACTAAGCACGGCTTGCCGTCTACCTTGCGCTGCTCAATTAATATATGCAGTGAGCGCGCGATCCTTCTCATCAAACTTTCCTGCGGCGCAGACTCATAGGCTTGAACCACATCAAGCAGTCTCCACAAGCAGTCCCTGGGAGAGTCGGCGTGAATTGTCGCAATCGATCCCGCGTGACCCGTTTCCAATGCACGCAAAAACAAGCTGCCTTCTTCGTCCCTAATTTCACCTACCACGATTCTGTGAGGAGCCCGCCGCAAAGCCGCCTTCAACAGCTGCGGCATGCGAATCGCGCCTTCACCCTGTGCGTTAGCCGGTCGCGACACTAATTTCTCCAGGTGAGAGGTTGGCACGAAGACCTCAGGCACGTCCTCAATTGTAATGATTCTCTCATCAGAGCCGACCGCACTCAAAAGCGCCGTGGTCATTACCGTCTTACCCGATCCGGTAGGCCCTAAAACCATAATATTAGCTTCACCGGCTGCGATTACCTCCGCTAGCCACGCCGCAAGAGTAGCAGGCAGCGTCTTCGTCTGGAGAATGTCGTAAAAGGATATCTTTTGCAGCCGCGGAACCCTAATACAGACTCGGGGCTCCTCGCCGTCAATCACTGAAGAATCAACTGCGTTGATCCTACTTCGAAATCCGTCAGCCAGCACACAGTCAACTATCGGGGAACTAAGGTTTAAGACCCGGTCAACGGACTGCAGCATATTGGCCAGGTAGGCTTTATACTCTTCTTTGCTTCTGAAATAGAAAGGTGTCTCGATCGCCTGCCCCTTGCGAATAACTCGGATGCTGCGATGGTCGTCAATAAAGATATCCGTAACGGCTTTATCATCATACAGCGGCTGCAGCGGACCTT
>JAUIIP010000104.1 GCA_030431555.1 bacterium | reverse complement strand
CGCGATCATAACTGTGCGCGCGCAGTACAATCGCTTTCAGAAAAAGAAAGCGGCGTCTGATGCGGGTGTATGGACGGAAGTTTTGACTGCGCTTGATGCTTCGGCGAGAGCTGCAGGCTGCAAATCCTTGGCTGAGCTTCAAGTGCGGGCGTCGAGATTCGCTTCTAAGAAACTGCGTACTCTTGAGAAGGGATTGCGTGAGCTGTCGATGCTTGCGCACATGAGTCCGTTTCTGGGTCTGCTCGGAACTGTTATCGGAATGATTAAAGCGTTTCAACAGCTCGAGGGGGCGGGTATGCAGGTCAATCCGGCTATACTCGCCGGTGGTGTTTGGGAGGCGCTGCTGACGACGGCCTTCGGCATTTCTATAGCTCTTCCATTGCTGTTGGCATTTCATCTCTTGGACGGTGCTGTTGATACTATTAGAGACAACCTCGAAGGCTTGATTGAAATCGAAAGCCACAAGCTATGGAACGAAATCCGTAGTGAGGGCATGTCGGCTACGCATGTGGTAGCGACCCATGCTTCTGCAGCGCAGGCGCGGCGCTATGAGAATTAGTAGAGCAAAGAAAGCAGATTTAAACCTCGATATGGCACCGCTCATTGATGTGGTGTTTCTGCTGCTGATTTTCTATATGCTCACGAGCTCCTTTGTGCAGGACCACGGCATCGATCTCGAGCTTCCTGATGCATCAACCTCTCAAGTGATGGATCCGGATCAGTTTACGGTCAACGTAAATGACAAAGGCGATATATTCGTAGCCAAGGAAAGAGTCAGCCTTGCCGACTTGACGCAGCTCGTGCGCAGCCGTTTCTCGCACAATGACAAGGAAAAGAGCGTGATAGTGCGCTCGAGTGCATCGGCATCGGTTGAGAGCTTGGTAGGGGTGATGGACGCAGTACGCAGCGGCGGAGTTGAAGCTATTTCGATCGAAACCAGACCGAAGGGCTCCTGATGCGTGTGAGTTTCGTGACAATGCTGATTATTTCCTTACTCGTTCACGGGGGAGGGGTAATTGCCGCTTCAAGCTGGCACAGCAGTCAAGTCGTTGTACAGCCGGCTGAGGCACTTAAAATTTCGATGCACGTTGTGAAGCCTCAGCCGCGTCCAAAGCAGCAGGTTGTTCAGCCGCCGCAACCGCCGGAGCCGCCTAAACCTAAGAAGATCGAAGAAAAGCCCAAGAAAATAGCCAAGAAACGAGGTAAACCAACTCCAAGAAAGGAAGTTGTAGAACGAATTGAAGAACCGCAGCCCGTGGTTGAAGAGCCGCAGCCGTTGCCGCCGCAGCCTCAGGTCAGTCCGCCTGCGATCAGTGTTGCTTACGAACAAGCGTTGGCTGCATTGCTTGAGAAACACAAATTTTATCCTCGTCGTGCGCGCCGCCGCCGCCTTGAAGGTGAAGGAGTGATTGAACTGGAGATTGCTCGCAGCGGACGCTTGCTGAAGGCAGTAGTCATCGACTCAACCGGATCGGCAGTTTTGGATCGCGCGATTGAGCGCATCGTCGAGCGCGCTGAACCGTTGCCGCCGCTTCCGGCGGAGTACTTGGAAAGCACGATGAATGTGCGCGTGCCGCTCTCGTTTGCCCTTAAGGACTAGCGCACAGTAAAAAGCAATTTGACTGATAAGTAATGTTATCGGGCAAATAATAATTATCTATCGGCGACGAAGAATTCTCGGCTACTTATAATTCTTCAGTCCGACTGCGCGCTCCAACGCAGCTATCGCCAGGTTGTAATCGTGCAGTGCCCGGGCTCGGTTCGAGCGCGCGTCAGTTAGTGCAACTTGCGCCGCTAAAACATCTAGTTGAGTAGCCGCCCCGGCGTTAACGCGGTTTTGCGCCAGCCTGAGACTTTCCTCAGCCTGTTCGTTTACTTTAGCGGAAGCTCGAACGAGCTCCTTTGCTTCAGCCAGCGAAGAATAAGCCCGCTGCACTTCGACTTCTACATCCAATCTAGCCTGTCTCAACTGTGCACGAGCGATCGCCAATTCTCTGGCTTTTTGCTCGACGCGTGCTGGAGTTCTAAAGCTGTCAAAAAGCTTCCATTCAGCCGATATTCCTGCGCGCCAGCCGTTTAATGTGTCGTCGAGTTCATTAGAGAAGCGCGACTTTTCCACACCGTACTTGGCGTATGCATCGATAGACGGCAGATACTCTGCCTGCTCGACGTTGATAGCCTGATCGGCAGCGTCAACAGCAAGTTCGAGTTTCTGCAAACGCGGCCGTTTCGTAGCTTTAGCTAAGGCGTCAGCCAGAGTAATGTTAAACGGTTCGTAGTCCAGTTCACCACTAAGTACAAAAGTTTTCCCTTCTCTTAGCGGACTATCAAGCGGAACTCCCAACACGCTTTTAAGGTCTTCGTAAGCCAGTTTCAGCGCATTGCGCGCGCGAATCAGCGGTGTGCGGCTGTTTGCAAGCTCAACTTCGGCTCGTAACACGTTGAACTGAGAAACTTCTCCAGTGCGATACTTAGCTTTCTCGTTGTCTAATTCTTGAGTCAAAAGCTCCACGGACTGTTGGCGCACTTGCACTTCTTCTCGGGCGAGCAGGACTGCATAAAACCTGCGTTTAACAAGCAATACGATGTCCAACACCGTTTCGTCTTTTTGCTGTTCTTCTGCGGATTCTAATCGTTTCTGGCGCTTGAAGCCCGCGATCGCCGAGCCGCCCGCAAAAAGCGGCTGCCTGAGTTCAACTTCAGCATTCCAGCTTTCGTCAGAGCCGAACTGGGTGTCACCGAAAGAATCGAGCAGATCTTCGTCGACTTTCTCGTAATCAGCCGTGCTTGTGACTTGCGGCAGGAGGTATGACCTGGCCTCACGAGTTTGTTCACGTGCACGCTCAAGCTGCTCCGTTGCAATTTGTACGTCAGCCCCCTGCTCCAGCGCCGTCTGTATCGCAACAGGTAAAGTAATAATTACCTCCTCATGAGCCGATGGCGGCGACGCAGCAGCGTCTGCTGTCGACGCAGCGGACGCTGAGGGCACAGGAGCCTGCTGAGTAGTTTGCTGAGCTTGGGACACAGCAGGGCTTAGGATCAACGCAAACAACAGCATTGCGGCAGTAGCATTTGATGAAATGCTGGCCGTAGAGTCGCTATCTTCGTCCTGGCGGCGGCTTCGCAGCTTGTCCAGCAGAATGTAGACCACAGGTACGACGAAGAATGTCAGGGCAGTGGCGGTAAGCATACCCCCGACTGCCGCAACGCCCATCGGTCGCCTGCTCTCTGCACCGGCCCCGAAGCCGATTGCGATCGGCAAAATGCCGGTGATTGTCCCTATCGCTGTCATCAAAATCGGCCGGAAGCGAATTCTGGCAGAGCTGAGCATTGCGTCGAGCGCGTTCTTACCTTTGTCCATTTCCTGGTTGGCAAACTCTACCAGAAGAATCGAATTCTTGGTGACCAATCCAAGCAGTAGCACCATTCCGATTTGGCTAAAGATATTTATCGTCATCGACGGAATTCGCGGAACAATCGCCGAGAGAAAATGCGCATATGCTGGCGCATCCGGAGCGTAGTTCGCCCAACCGTAAAGCGAGTCGCCCAGCAAATTCACCTGGTGAAGCAGCCACAAAGAGCCGAGCCCCCCTACGGCAGCAAGCGGAAGCGCCACCATTACAGTAATAGGATGCACAAGGCTTTCGAACTGAGCTGCCAAGACGATATATATAGTTACTATTGCCAGCAGAAGTACGAACAAAGTATCAGATGCCGCGTCCTTCAAGTCTGCCGCTTCCCCACCCCACTCATACTGGAACCCGGGCGGCAGGGACTCCTGGAGAATGTCCTCTACCTTCTCGATTACGGTTCCAAGCGGTTGATCCGCCTTTGGCGTACCTTCGATAGAAGCAGAGCGCATACGGTTGTAGTGAAATATGGCGTTCGGTCCCGCGGTTTCCGCATATTTAACGACGTTGTTAAGTTGAACTAGTTCTCCGCGATCGTTTCGCAAATACACCTTCTCAAGATCACTTGGCGCGAGCCGCGCTCCGCGATCAAGCTGAACGATAACATCATATTGTTCCCCGTCGCGCGTAAAGTTACTCAAATCAGAACCGCCGAATAAGACCTGGAGTGTTCTCGCTATCTCGCGCACCGACACGCCGAGCGCACCGGCGCGTTCGCGGTTAATAGATACTTGAAGTTCTGGCTTGTTGAATTCGAACTTTGTGCGAATTCCGTCTAGGAGCCCGCTCCCTCGAAGCTTGCCGACAAACTCCTGAGCAAAGGCATCAAGTGCGTCCAAGTCGTTGCTTTTTAGCTCCAACTGAAATTGTTGACTGAAGCCGCGCCCGACAGATTGAGGAAGTATCGCCAGCGCAAAAGCGCCTTCTACCTCCGAAAAGAAGCGTGCTCGCATCCCCTGCGGTCCGGCAAGCATGTCCTGCACACTGCGTTCTCGGTCGGGCTTGAAGCGGACAAACATTAAGCCTTCACTGGCTTTTCCCGGACCTTGTCGAGCTAAGGCAACAGCGGAGAAAAACCCTGCAACTTCCGGAAAGTCGCGAACGATTGATTCCATCTTCGCAACCATCCTGTCAGTATACTCAGAGGTTGCGCCTTCTGGAGCAATAATTAAGTTGAATAAGCGTCCCTTGTCTTCGTCGGGCAGGAACTCAGATTCCAAACTTAAAAGAAAGAAAACGGAGCTGGCTACAATCAGACCAGTCAAGGCGAGGACTTTCCAGGGGTGGCGCAGCGCCCGGTTTAACAGATTGATGTATTTGTCCGTCCAGCGACCGACAAACGAATTGTCTGCTTCCGGCTCACTGCCCTCGCGTTTAACAGGTTTGAGTATTCGCCCGGCGACAGACGGAGTAAGCGACAGCGCGACGAACGTAGAAATTACCACAGCTCCGCAAAGGGTGACTGCGAACTCGGTAAACAACTGGCCTGTAACACTCTTCTGATATGCCAGCGGCAAAAACACGGCAACCAGCGAAACGGTCGTTGCGATAACGGCGAAAGATATTTCGCTCATTGCGTCCTTTGCGGCCTGAAGCGGCTTCTTGCCCATTTCGATGTGTCGATAAATGTTTTCGAGAACAACGATCGAATCGTCGACTACAAGTCCAATTGCCAGGACCAGCGCCAACATTGTCAGGATATTCACCGAATAGCCGAAGTACCCCAATACGGCGAAAGTGGAGATTATCGATACGGGGATCGTCAACGCGGGAACAAATGTCGATCTTCCGCTGCGCAAGAAAGCAAAAATCGTAAGGACGACGAGGAAGAACGCAAAGCCGAGCGTGCGCCAGACTTCCTTAATTGCGGCATCGACGAATACCGACTCATCATAGGCAACGAAGGTCTCTACCCCCTCGGGAATAATAGGCTCCAGCCGTTTGAGCTCGTCGACTATCCCTTCCGCGACGGCGATCGTGTTTGCTTTGGACTGTTTGACAATGCCTAGTCCCATCGCCGGACGCGAGTTGTAGCGCGCAACAGACCGCTCGTCCTCCACTCCCTGCTCCGCGCGTCCCACGTCGGCAAGGCGCACTAAGTCTCGGCCTTCGCGCTTGATAATTAACTGATTGTAGTCCTCGGGTGTCTTTAGCTGGCCAAGTGTGCGGATAGTGAACTCGCGCTGCATGTTCTCAACACGGCCGCTTGGGAGCTCAACGTTTTGCTGGTTGAGGGCAGATTCTATGTCGCTGACGGTAATGCCGCGCGCCGCCATCCTATCCGGGTCTAGCCGCACACGGACGGCGTAGCGCTTTGAACCTCCAAGAATTACTGAGCTTACACCTTTAACCGTCTGCAAGGGATCCTGCAGGATGTTCTCCCCGATGTCGGTGAGTTCGAGTGTCGAGTAGCGCTCGCTATAAAGCGCTATCCACATAATTGGTCGCGCGTCGGATTCCTGCTTGGCGATTATAGGTTCTTCGACGTCATCCGGGAGTCGGCCGCGGACGCGTGCAACCCGATCTCGTACGTCCTGTGCGGCGACGTCGACGTCGCGCCAGAGTTCGAATTCAACCGTAATTGAACTCAGTTCTTCACGGCTTTCGCTGGTCAGGCGCTTGATCCCCTCAATTCCGTTTACCGCCTCTTCGAGGACCTCGGTAATCTCGGTCTCAACCGTGCGGGCATTAGCGCCGGTGAAGGTGGTATTGACATTAACGATTGGCGGGTCGATGTCAGGCACTTCGCGAACCGGGAGATCCAGCAAGGCGACAATGCCCGCGATCACCAGTGCCAGATTCATCATCGAAGCCAGCACCGGCCGCCTTATCGATATTTGAGGAAGCTTCATGCAGTTTCCTTCGCTTCGTTTTCTTCGGGGTTCTTGTAAGTAAGCGGCGACCCTGGCCCGATTTTTTGCGTTCCTTCGACGACCACCAATTCACCTGCTTTCAAGCCGTCAATGATTTCGACTTCGCCTTTAAGCCGAATGCCGGTTTTGACAGAACGAAGCTCGGCGATATTCCCTTCCCCGACAGCGAAAACAGATTTGGTGTCTTTGCGCTGAATCACGGCAGCTTCCGGTATCACCAGGGAATTTGGCCGCTCTTCTAAGCCGACTTCGACAGAAGCAAGCATGCCGTGAATCAATCGCTGATTTTCGTTCTGCATGCGAGCTTTAACAAGCACAGTCCGAGTTTGAGTCTCAATTCGCGGCGAAACAAAGTAAACTTTTCCCTTAAAAGTCTCATCCGGGTAAGCCTCAACCTTGACTGAAATCTGTTCTCCGACTTTTAGCTGGCTTACGTAACGGCTGGGCACTCCGAATTCCGCTTTGACTGTTTCCAAATTTACCACTGAAGTAAGCGTATCGCCGACTGAGACACGCTGTCCGGGGCTTACCATGCGCGCACCAACTATTCCCGAAAACGGTGCACGAATTACGGCGTCGTCAAACCGCTGCTGCGCGCGCTCTAGTGTCGCTTTATTCGAATAGTAAGCAGAGACCGATTGGTCATACTCTTTCGAGGAGATCGTCTTTGTCTTTAGCAAGTCTTTGCTGCGCTTAAGGTTGGCTGAGGCGAGCTGATAATTGGCCTCTGCTTCTGCGACCTCAGCTTGCAGCTTTTCGGAGTCAATTTTGAACAGCACTTCGCCGCTTTCTACCCGGGCGCCCTCGTCGAAGCTGGCGGTTTCCACGACGCCTTCGATCTCGCTCTGGATTTCGACGATTTCGTCGGCGACCAGGTTGCCGACCACAGATACGGACTCAGTCAACGTGCGCTCTGTAGCTGGGGCGACGACTACGGGCGTGGCCCCAGAAGGTCCGCCTCCGCCTGGACTATCGGAGCCGCAGCCGCCGGATGCGATTAGCGCCATCAGTATAAACAGTAATTTTCTATTCAAGGTTCTAGCACCTGAGATTGACTCAATAATTTACCGAAAGTTGGCCTCACTTTTACACGAAAAACCTACCCTGACACAGCATACTTGGAGAAATTGAAACACTAGTTGTCGCTTCTCTTGTCGAGTGCAGTGGCGAATCAAATAGATCCCCGACCTAGGCTGCGGGATTAATTAATCTGACGGCGGAAGAACCGGTTTTTCAGGCAGGCTAAAACTATCATTTGACATCAATTTTAGGTGGATCTTGGAACAGGCTCGTTACATCACTGACTATATAAGGCAGTAAAAACGGTCCTTGAGCGAAGGATTTTTCGAGTCGGGGCCGCATAAAAGGCAGTACTCGACGACACTAAAGGCTTAATTAAAATGGCTTTAGGCCAGATGAAGCTAATCCGATACGCGAATTATGTGGGAATTAATCGAGCGGTATTAATGAAGCACCCATAGGTGCTCAGGGCATAACCTTGTTGGATGGCAAGCGCTGTAAAGCGCAAATAAATCGACTAAACTTATCGGAAAACTTTCTGTGAAATGAAATGTTTAGGTCGATGAGCTTTCTGCCGAGTGTCTAAATAGGTTGCTTATGGGTTAGCACGGATGGCGCTTTCTCTGGAGGTTAATAAGGCAGGTATGGACGGCAAAACTAGACTACTCTTTGTCGACGCCGACGAAACTTCGTTTCAGGTCTGGCAGTGTATGGCGAATGTTCTCGACTCACTGCCCCCATTTGAATTCTACTACGCGAGTGATGCAACAGAGGCTCTCGAAGTCCTTGAGCAAGTAAAGCCCGATGTTATCGTGCTGAACTTCCCGGACGAAGAAGCCGCTGAGCGAGAAGTATTTCTCGAAAGTCTATACGGCGAACATCCGCCGGTTGTTGTTACAACCGACGAGTTGGAGCGAGCTCTCGAAGAAGACAGGGCGCTGATCTACCGCATAGGCTGCGGTAGCTTGGACGGCATCCATAAGACGCTGATAGCTGCTGCGAGTTTGGCATCGCGCGCGCTGATGACCGCCCGCGTCGGCAGCGAGATGATGCACTAGCTCGATAACTCAACAATATGACTTTTAGACTGATGGCGGCTATAGTGCTGCGTTGTATTCGTGCTTTTTGGCAACGGAGAAACGCTTATGCCAGCTATCGGAACTCCCCTCTCCCCTTCAGCGACGAAAGTTCTTCTTTGCGGCTCAGGTGAGCTTGGTAAGGAAGTCGTAATCGAACTTCAGCGCTATGGCGTAGAAGTTGTGGCCGTAGACCGCTACAAAAACGCTCCCGCGATGCAGGTTGCCCATCGTTCTTATACTTTGTCGATGCTCGACGGCTCGGCGCTAAGAAAAATTGTTGAACAAGAAAGACCGGATTTTATAGTTCCCGAGATCGAGGCTATTGCCACCGATACGTTAGTTGAATTGGAGTCCGAAGGTTTTCACGTCATCCCAACGGCTCGGGCGGCTAAGCTGACTATGAATCGGGAAGGTATTCGCCGATTGGCATCGGAAGAGCTTGGGCTGCACACGTCACCGTATCGCTTTGCTGAAACTGAAGAGGTGTTTCGCGCGGCGCTTGAGGAGTTGTCTGTCCCCTGTGTAGTTAAGCCGATTATGAGTTCTTCGGGCAAAGGCCAAAGTCTTATTCGTTCTTCCGATGATATTTCTAATGCCTGGGCCTACGCACGGGAAGGTGGTCGGGCCGGCGAAGGCAAGGTTATTGTCGAAGGCTTTGTCGATTTTGATTATGAAATCACTCTGCTAACAGTCAGGCATCCCGGGGGCACAAGTTTCTGCGAGCCGATTGGGCACATGCAGGTTGACGGTGACTATCGGGAGTCCTGGCAGCCGCAGCCTATGAGCCCAAAGGCGCTGGAGGAGTCCAAGCGAATAGCAAAAGCGATTACTGACTCGCTAGGCGGGCGCGGGATATTTGGTGTCGAGCTCTTCGTAAAGGGTGATGATGTGTGGTTCAGCGAAGTTTCCCCCCGTCCGCATGATACTGGTTTAGTGACACTTATTTCACAAAACCTTTCGGAATTCGCGCTGCATGCGCGCGCGATTCTCGGTCTACCGATTCCGGAAATCGTACACACTGGTCCGGCTGCATCCTGCGCTCTGCTCGTGGAGGGTAATTCTGAAAATATGCTTTATTCGGGTCTGGAGGCAGCGCTTGCTGCGCCGGATACGGAGCTGCGATTATTCGGAAAGCCTGAAGTTGCAGGCAAGCGTCGAATGGGCGTTGCCCTTGCTCGGGGTGCCTCGATTGAAGAAGCTAGGTCAAAGGCGTCCGCGAGCTGTCAGGCGATAACTGTTACGCTCTGAGAGACTGTTTTAGAGGCTTGCCTGGCGTTTCGGCTCATAAGCAGTTGGCTGCGGGACTTCCGGCGCGACCTCCATCTGCCGAGCCTCATCATTGGTTATCAGAAACAGCACGGCTGCTGCTGCAGCACCTAGAATTTGAACGGCGATGTACGGCAGCAATAGGCTGACCGGCAGAATGCCGACTGCGAAGAGACCAGCCGCGACAGCAGGATTAAATACAGCTCCTGACACCGAGCCAGCGCAGATGATGCCGAAGGCCACAACTGAAGCTATTGCAAAACCGAAATAAGAGTTTCCCTTGGTGGCTTTTGAGAAGCCGACATGGAGAATCACGAAGGCGAGGATAAGCGTGAAGAGAAATTCCGCTGTCAGGGCGCGAGGCAAATCAATCTGAAGCTGCGCTATAGCCGCCCCGCTTTTTAACCATAGCGCCGTAAATCCACCTGCAATCGCTCCGATCGTTTGCGCGGCGATGAATGGTGCAAGGTCTGAGGTCCGGCAGGCTCCTCTGAGTCGAATAGAAATAGTCACCGCCGGGTTGTAGTGTGCGCCTGATACATGCGCACCGGCGTAAATCACGGCTGCTAATGCTAAGCCGATCGCAAATGGTGCGAACTGCGCTGCTGCAGGATCGATTACTGAAAGTACAATCGAAGCCATCAGTACAAATGTTCCAAAAAACTCAACCACAATCTTAGCCATTTTCTCGATCTCCTTTGCGGCTTCCGGGATCTTTCTTCTGTGCTAGATAATGCTCTAAACTATACCGACCAAGCTCGTGGTTTAGCAGATGGAAGCATACTCCGAGCAAGCAGAGGTTCTTAACGAGATTAGTGCGCTGTAAGATGTCCCACATCCAATAGTGATCACGCGGCAGGCTGTTTGGAAAAATAAACAGCCCGGGGACATGCACTGCGGCAGTAACGGTTACCAAAAAAGCGCCGAGCGCCACAGCAGCCCAGTTAACCCGCCAGCCGATAAGAATCAACATGCCCCAACCGGCTAACCAAAGGCCGCAAAGAAACGAAACCAAACGCTTATAGGGAACCCATTCAGGCATTAATCGTTGAATCAGTGTATCGTCTAAAATGTGTTCTCCGCCTAGTCCTACAAAAATCAAACAGAACAAGAAGCGAAACAAAAATTCCGAAAAATCTTTGGATGGTCTTAACACTGTCTGCCCCACTTGTTAACGCCGGGCAGTGAACGGTACAGGACAGCATGGTAAAGACGTCGCGGCAAAAGTCTGCGCAAGGCAAAAAATATCCCAGCATCCGGGGTAGCGGAAATTCTTAGCGGAGGATGTTTCATTTCAATAACTTTGGTGATCTTCTTAGCAACTGAGTCCGAGGTGGCCCATGAGCTTGTCATCAGCTTTTCGACGAATTGGCTCATCTGCTTATAGTACTCCGCATAGTCGCCTCCGGACTCCGCAGCAGCTTCTGATTTCTCGCTCCAACGGACTCGCCGAAACGCATTCGAATTAATAAACCCCGGCTGCACAAGAGTAACGTATATTCCCCAGGGCTGCATTTCATACCAGAGCGACTCGCTCGCTCCTTCAAGTGCGAACTTTGAAGCACTGTAGGAGCTCATCGTCGGCATCGCCATCATGCCGCCGACAGAGGACACGTTAATAATTTTTCCT
>JAUIIP010000103.1 GCA_030431555.1 bacterium | reverse complement strand
TGGGCCCTGACTTAACCAATGTTATTTCTAATCCCCGTAAAGGTGAAGCTTACGCCCGAGCTCTTATTCGCGGCGGTGCACTTCCGATGCCGAAGTTCGACTTAAGCGACCGTGAGTTGGATGACCTGATTTCGTTCCTCAGGCATGTCGACTCAAGCGGCGAGTCACCACCGATAAATTACACAATTACTCCCTGGGGTTCGATTACAGTTAAACGGGGGAACCCGGCAAAGTTATGAAAGTCGCCTATAAGCTCTTCGGAGTAACAGCAATGCTTTGCCTGCTTAGCGGACTTCTCATGGGTCTGCTCGCTGGATCACAGTTCCTTTACCCTGAGCTAACTGAAGGTTTTCTTCCTTTCCAATCAGTACGGCCGCTGCACGTCTCCTTCGGTATATGGTGGATTTTCCTCGGAGCCTCTTCCGCCGTCTATTTCTTCATTGATGCCTTAACTGGTGACTCTGAAGTTCAAGTTAATGAGTCATGGCTGGAATCGACTGCATCTACTTATCTTGCAGTCGCTCACTACGTGCTATGGACTGCAAGCGGCCTTGCCGTGATTTACTGCTATGCCAATGGCATCTTTGGTGGAAAGGAGTATCTAAACTACCCTCCCTTTTTATCCATTCCAATTGCCCTTGGGTGGCTGATGTTCGCCATTAACTTGCTAAAGTCTGTCGGAGGACTGCGCAGTAAATGGCCGGTGTTTATGTGGATGTGGTTTACATCTTGCGCGGTGTTCCTAGTGGCATTTGCTGAGGCCCATCTCTGGACGCTGCCATGGTTCGGCGGGAACATAATTAGAGATGTTACGGTGCAGTGGAAGTCATACGGCTCCCTGGTTGCATCCTGGAACATGCTTATCTACGGAACTGTTGTTGCACTGATGTATTTCCTCAGCCGTGACAAGAATGCTCTCAGGGGAGGTATGGTGTTTTTGCTGTATTTCCTCGGGTTGATCAATTCCCTGTTTAATTGGGGCCACCACACATACACTTTGCCTACAGCATCATACGTGCGTGAAGTTGCTTATGTAATAAGCATGTTGGAGCTCTATATTCTCTGGCGAATAATATGGACCTGGAGCAAAGGCTGGGACAGCTGTCGCGACCTTCGCTGCTACAAGGCCTATATGTTCTTGATGGCCACTGACGTCTGGCTGCTGCTCAACCTAGTATTAGCAATTGCACTTTCAATCCCAGCCTTGAATGTTTTTGCTCACGGAACTCATATTATTGTCGCCCACTCTATGGGTGCAACGATCGGAATCAACTCGATGATTTTGCTTGGAGCTCTGCATTACATGGTGCAGCAGCGGCAGCCGGCTTTTTCAGATTCCAACTGTCGCATTTTTAAAACTTTATTTTACGGCCTAAACTTGTCCCTGCTGATTTTCTGGATTGCCTTGCTCGGCGCAGGGGTAGAGAAAGCTATTTTGATTGCTCAGGATCCTTATCAGTCCTACCGCGTAGTACTTGCCGCAATTCGTCCCTATATAATGACAATGGTAGCAGCCGGTGTAGTCTTGATGACTTGCTTCTTCTCTCTTTTGCTTCCATTGCTCTATCGCTACATAGCGTCTGCGGAAGATCCTGAGCACCCTGCCCGAAACCAAAAATGGAACGACACACATGCCGCAGCGAGTGCCGCGGGCTGAAGCGCAAAGTTGAATGCACTTAGCTGAGCAGATACGGCACCTACGGAAATGAAGGCGCTGACCCAAATAATTATGTTGTATCTGCGAAGAACTATTGCAGAGCAGACAGCCTCTCTCCATAACAGCACTGCGGGTATCAGCAGCAGCGTCATCTCATAAATCATCATGTGCGGAGACAATAGGAACGTCAGCAGCACGGCAGATGAGAATTTAGCGGCTCTGGACACATCCTCTCGGATCATAGATCTCACGCATAACAACAGTCCGACTACACTGGCAGCCGCGGAAAGGATTTTTGCAATCGCAACATTTTTAGCGGCAAGTAAATAGAAGAACCCGTACAGCGAAACCTGCTTGCTTATCGGAAAGCTGGATTCAGTGGTCAGCTCACCGAATCTAGCCTGAGCCAACTTGATATAAGCGGCTGATGCGTCCGGCATCAAGATCGCGCACATGGCAACTGCTAAAGTCAGTGCGCAGCTGAGGCCAAGCAGCTCTCTCCATGCCCGATCTACGAGCCAAACAACCAGCAGACCCAGCAGGAGCTGAGGCTTGTATGCCAGTAGTCCGGCCGTCAGGCCCGCCTCAAGCGAACGGCCCCGCTTCCATAGAAGATACACTCCACAGAGAACAAAGAAGCTGAGCAGGCTGTTTTGTCCAAAAGACACCGCCGCAAAGACGGGATAAAACGTAAGCGAAATCAGAGTCTGGGCGAAAGGAAGCGGATATCCGAGAAAGCGCATCCCATTCCAAAGTAATACCAGTCCAAGCAGCGACCAAAGCACGAACGCCGTTAAGTAAGAAAAACCGGCGAATGGCGCAAAGATAACAGCCGCGAGTGGAGTGGTATAAAAGTTATAAGTCCCGCCGAACTTCGCTCCGACAAGATTCTGCTGCAACTCATGCTGAAATGAAAAATCATAAAGCCTATCCTGCATCCCTTCCGAGAGCGAATAGCCGGCAGAGTAGAACATTGCAAAATCGGTCCCTACAATCTGACCCGCCCGGTCCAGCGCTCCGTCACCTGCTACCGTGTTGAAGAACCAGCCGCCCCAAAGGACGACTGCAGCGAGATAAGCCAGCTTAATCAGGGTTGTTCCGGGAAGCCGCATCAAAACTCCTGAACGACTATGACAACACAACCAATTATTATCAGCGCAGAAGCGAGCATTCTCCGAGCAAAGTCCTGTTCTTTGAATAATACGCGGCCGCCAACCACCGAGACTAAAATAGAAGACTTCATTAGAGCCGATACGTACGGAGCCTGAAGAAACTGTAGTGCCGCGAGTTTGGCGATCATAAATGCGACCTCCAAGCAGCCGCGACCCCAAAGATTCCTACTGTTCGCGGAGAATTCCGACCTCCAGTCGCCCGAGCGAAGCGCAAACGGTGCGAGCATTAAAGCTGCCGCTGCAGTCATCGCAAATCCGGAAAGTGCAGGCGATGCTATTTGCACAGCCAAGCGATCGAAGCATGCGTTCAAGCTAAAACAAAACGACGAAGCAACTGCGAGCAAAATTCCACGCGCAACCGAGGCTTCAGACTGCCTCCCTCGCCTTCTGTAAACGACGACGATCGCCCCAAATACCACCAGAACAACCCCCACCGCACCTGAGGCCGTAAACTGATCACCTGTTATTAGTGGTGAAGTAATCAATAGAAATGCAGGAGAAAGTGACAAGAACGGGGAAAGCAGCGAGATATCGCCGTGAGTCAGTGAATGCATTTTTAACGACTCGGCCGCGGCATCAGTAACGCTCCGCAAAATAACCAGCAAAAAAAATGCGCCGCTAAACGCGAAAGCCTCTATACCTAGAATCCACAACACCGCAAGCACCAACACATAAAAAGGCAAGGCGTAAAGAAAGGACGCGAAAGCCGACAAAGTTCCGTGCAGGGTAAACGCAAGCCGCTTACTAACTAAATCCTTGGAGGCACCGATAACGGCAGCCAGCAGGCTAAAGATTGTGCCCATGCGTCGTCAGTTCCCTTCTGCGATAAGCCGTTTAAGCTCACGGCGCTGACTAACCAAACGCTGCTCGGCTTCATACACGCTCGGCTCTGCGGCGCGCTCGCTGCACTCCTCGGGCGTCAACGGACAGCGCTCACAAGTCTCGCCGATAAAATCCTTCGTTATGGATTCATCGTTCCAGAACTTCACAACACGCTTCAACGCACTATCCACCTGAAACCCGATAGTCATGCTGCTAAGCTCACCGGGAGTTAAAACCAGGCGACGAGCGACGCAAATGCAAAAAAACTCCTTATCCGCTTTAATCGACTTCGAACGCTGCACCTGCGCTATGGCGTTCGTCTTTTTACTTCGTTTCTGCAAATCTTGAATTATTCGAATAGACAGCCATCTTCTGCAAAAATGTTCACGCAAATCCAAGCCAGTTGGAATAGGCACTTGTGACATATTCAACTGCTTCACAAGTTCAAACTCCCCTGAGTCAGCACGTTTATCCACTCGCAGAAAGTGCAGACGTTTCAAGCCGAAAAACTTAGGAAGCAGCTCGCACAAGCGAAAAAAAAACATCTCGTGCGTTACGCCGTAAGAATCGATCAACGAAAGAAATGCTTTCTCATCCCAGGTTTCCCTAGAGAAGAAAGCCTGAAGATCTTCGCGCATGCGTTCGCGATTCATGAACAGCGCGCTGGCGAAATAGGAAGCTTTAAAAGCGTTCAGCACCTGCTCGAAGCTCTCGACCTCAATATCAGGCGAGCAGTGACCACGGGGCTTTAACTTCATCCACTGGTATCCCAGCTCCCGTCCAGCCACGAAGGCTTTCTGAACAGCGGTGAACTTCTTATTAACCAGAAGCTGCGGCTGAGCTCCGCCAATCCAGATTGACCGCAGCTTTTTTAGATGTTCGTTTTTGGAAAGCAATCCTTCGTCAATTTTGAACTTATAGTCTTGCTTGAGTATGTCGTAGAGCAATTCACAGGAAACCTGTTCATTCTTTGACCAGCCATAGTGATCCCGGAACTCGTCAACTGCTTCCTCAACATCTTCAAAATAGTTTTCTTTTATCTCCTGGTAACAGCGCAGCGCAGTGTGCAAAAAGTTCTCTACGCGCATGTCGTATGCTCGCGCAGTATCCACAAGCGCGCGAACTAGCGCGTTGCCCTCCTTGGGGGCTTCCGGGACAAGGCTGACTAAGTCATAGACTGTGATTCCAAACAGCTCGAACGGAAACTTCTGCATTGCCGGAGAATGCAGGAACCTCTCCAAGTAGTTGTGTTCGCGATCTAGCTTTTGACTTACCAGCTCGTCGTAGGTCACCCCCAGAGCTTGCGCAAGCTGAATGATTTTTTCTACCTTGGGATACTTTTTGCCATTTTCAATCTCATTCAAGTAGGACGCCGAGAGGCCCGTCATCGAGGAAAGTCTAGCCAGCGACAGCTTTTGCTCAGAGCGAAGCTGCCGTAGTTTCATCCCAAAAATCACGCGTATATTGGTCGGATCCACCATACTAACACCTCGTGGCCACGGCAGTTTTCTTGATTCCATAATATAAGTTACCAGTAATATTCGCTTTTAGCGAACAAAACCTCCTTAGCGAAGATTCAGCTAAAGCGAGCATTCGTAAATGGCGAATATTACCATATTAGCGAATATTCGCTTGCTTTTTCTCCCAAGAATGCTTATTCTTAATAGAGCGAGAAGAACGAGGGTATCAGCATGGAATTTTCACAAACCACCGATTCGCAGCCGTCACTGGTAGAAGTAGCCGAAGGCGTACACCTGCCGAAAGGTGCTTGGACGGACTCAGCTAAAGGGGCTTTACCAAGCAAGCTGATTAACATTCTCGCCGCTGTGCATCGTCAATTTAATTCCAAAAGAACGGAACTGCTCAATCAGAGATCCCAGCGCCAGGCTGAGTATGACAACGGCGCACTTCCGGATTATCTCGACAGACAATCCATGATGGTCACAGGCGATTGGAAGGTTGCACAGATTCCAAACGATCTACTTAAGCGCCGAGTGGAAATCACCGGCCCTGTCAGCTCAGCCAAAATGGTCATAAACATGCTTTCTCGCAATTCTGACGGAGTTCGCGCAGACTGCGCGATGCTTGATTTTGAGGATTCAATGAAACCTGCATGGTCAAACGTCATTCAGGGAATTCACAATGTCACCAAAGCCGTCGACGGAAGCCTTACCTTTGTCGACCCCAAGAAACCCGACAAAGAGTATAGTATCGATGCCGAAGACATGCCGATCGTCATGGTGAGAGTGAGAGGACTTCACCTTGCCGAATCGAACTTCTTAGTCGATGGAGAACCAATATCCGCAGGGCTTTTTGACTTTCTTTGTTCGCTTTATCACACCGGAGCAAAATACGTAGAGCGAGGACTAACGCCAAAATTCTATATACCTAAATGTGAACACCATCTGGAAGCCAAGTGGTGGAACGACCTTTTCAAGGTCGGGCAGGAGTGCGTCGGTTTACCGACAGGCACCCTGCGGGCAACCTTTCTAATAGAAACACTTCCTGCAGCGTTTCAAATGGAAGAAATACTTTATCAGTTTCGAGATCATGCTGCGGGTTTGAACGGTGGACGTTGGGATAAAATCTTCAGCGATATTAAGACTCTTAAATTCCACTCGGACCGAGTCCTCGCTGACCGAGGCACGATCGATATGAAGAAGCCCTGGATGGAGAAGTACGCGAAACGGATCATTGAAATTTGTCATGCTAGGGGTGCGTTTGCTATGGGCGGAATGTCCGCTTTCACCCCTGGGAAAGAACCTGAGGTCAGAGAGCAGCAGCTCGCGAAGGTCACCGCGGACAAACGTAACGAAGCCGCAATCGGTCATGACGGCTGCTGGGTTTCACATCCGTTCTTTATCGGCCCAGCTTTGGCTGAATTCAAGCAAGACAATCAGCTGAACCGACAGAGCGACCTTCCCGACAAATATCCGGACCTCCTGCCTCAATCGAGCGGTCCGCGAACCGAAGCCGGCCTGCGCAAGAATGTTCGCGTCGGAATCGCGTACATGCACGGCTGGATCCAAGACATCGGCTGTGTGTCCTGGGATGGGCTGATGGAGGATTTGGCGACTCTTGAAATCTCTCGCGCTCAGGTTTGGCAATGGCTGCACCACAACACCACTCTTGACGATGGAACACCTGTAACGCGGAACTTGCTGGGCAGTATCTTTCAAGAGGAATATCAGAAGATTTTAAGCGAATACGAGTGGACTGCAAAACAGCGCGAGCTGTGGGCGAGTGCTCGTGAGCAGGCTGAAGAAATATTTTTGAAATCAGAGTTTCCAGAGTTTTTGTGTAGTGCTTCGGAAGTCGCATGTTAACGAGAAGGATTTAAGCAACGGAGGATCAGCTATGAACAGGGTTCGAGAAATTGAAGCGAAGAGACGTATTGAACAAATCGAAGAGGATTGGAGTACCAATCCGCGCTGGGAAGGAATACAACGACCTTACTCCGCTGAAGAAGTCATCAAACTTAGAGGCTCATTTGATATCAGCTACACCCTTGCGGAGCTTGGTGCCGAACGGCTGCGCAGCCTTTTTGAAACTGAGGATTACGTCAACGCTCTAGGAGCTCTGACCGGCAACCAGGCAATGCAGCAAGTGAAAGCCGGCTTGAAGGCAATATATCTCAGCGGTTGGCAAGTCGCAGCTGACGCAAACCTTGCGGGCTGCATGTACCCGGATCAGAGCCTCTACCCCGCGAACAGTGTTCCAAACGTGGTTAAGAAAGTTAACCAGACGCTGCTAAGAGCCGACCAAATTGACAGCGTAGAGGGCAGCCGTGACACCTACTGGCTAGCTCCGATTGTAGCCGACGCTGAGGCCGGATTCGGAGGCAATCTTAACGCATATGAACTGATGCGTTCGATGATTGAAGCCGGAGCAGCAGGTGTCCACTTTGAAGATCAGCTTTCAAGCGAGAAAAAGTGCGGCCACCTTGGCGGCAAGGTTTTAGTGCCGACTAATCAGTTTGTTAAGAAGCTGATTTCTGCTCGGCTCGCAGCTGATGTTTGCGGCACTAAAACATTTATAATTGCCCGCACGGATGCACACAGCGCTAAGCTGCTGACCAGCGACATCGATGAATACGATCAGAAGTTCATCGAGGGCGAACGCACAGCGGAAGGTTTCTTTCGAATTTCGGGAGGCCTTGAAATGGCAATTGCTCGAGGTTTAGCTTACGCTCCGTATGCAGATTTGATTTGGTGTGAAACGTCTACTCCCGATCTTGAAGAAGCTAGGCAGTTTGCTGAAGCGATACACGCGAAGTATCCGGGCAAAATGCTTGCGTATAATTGTTCTCCCTCGTTCAACTGGCGCAAACATCTGGACCAGGAAACAATTGCCCAGTTCCAAACTGAACTAGGTAAGATGGGATATAAGTTTCAATTCGTAACACTTGCAGGCTTCCATGCGCTCAACTTAAGCATGTTCGAACTTGCTCGAGGATACCAGCAGCGCGGTATGGCGGCATACTCTGAACTGCAGGAGCGTGAGTTTGCAACTGAGCAAGAGGGATATACTGCGACACGCCATCAACGCGAAGTTGGGACCGGCTTCTTCGACGAAGTCTCCAAGGCGATAACCGGAGGTTCAGCTTCTACGCTTGCACTGGAGGGCTCAACCGAAACTGCTCAGTTTAGCAGCGACGACAAGCAAGCGGCTTAAGCGGCTAGGTGGTGCCGTAAGCCCCCGCGACGACTAGTGTTTTACGGATAGGTCGATTCTATCGGTCACAAAAACACATTTAAGTCGCACTCAGTATATGCCGACTTACACATTGTCGATTTTTGTATACTTCGGTTGGAGCCAGTCATGCACGACGCCCAGATCCGTGTTCAGCAATACGAGCCGCTTGGCATCGGCGTCGGAACTCTGCTAGCTGGCCGCTATGATATAGTACGCAAGATTGGTTCGGGCGGCATGAGTGCCGTGTTCGAAGCTATCGACCGTAAGCTCGACAACACCAGAGTCGCAATTAAGCTGCTCAATCCTCAAGTAACCTCCGATAGCACGGCTAAGGAACGTTTTCGCAACGAAATTCTAATCACGCGAAAGCTGACCCACCCAAACATTGTCAGGACGTTCGATTTTGGAGAAACCGAGACCGGTCATCTGTTCATCACGATGGAGTTTATCGACGGAACAAGCTTAGACAGGCTGCTCCACGGCGACCGTCCTCTTCCGACAAGCGACGTCACACGAATTCTTTACGACGTTCTAAAAGCCGTATCTTATGCCCATTCCAACGATGTCCTGCACCGCGACATCAAACCCGGCAACATTCTTCTAACCAAGAACGGCATAGTCAAGCTGACCGATTTCGGCTTGGCACGCAGCGAGGACTTTGAAAAAAGGTTTACTCAGACAGGAGAATGCGTCGGCACTCCCTACTATATGGCGCCGGAGCAAATTCAAGGCAAGTCCATCGATCATCGGGCAGACTTGTTCGCTTGCGGAATTATCGCCTTTGAAATGTCTACGGGCCGCGTCCCGTTTGCCGAAGAGAGCTGGTACAATCTTGCGACCAAGATCATAAAGGAGCCGCTTCCTTCGGTGGGCGGCCGCAACAATCAGGTCGAAGAATGGTTTGAGGCTTTAGTCAAGAAGGCAACTGAAAAACATCCTGACGATCGATTTGCATCGGCAGAAGAAATGCTGGTGCTCCTAAAGGACCATGTTTCCGTGGACGAGCCGCTATCAGAAGTTTTCAGCACCGCTGCTCCGACGATTCGCCAGCCTCGAATCGACAGCATGTACAACCGTAGTTTCACCGGCCCGTCTTTCTACAAAGCTGCTCCCTATTTATTCGCCGGTGGTATTGTTACAATGGTTGTACTGGTAGCGATTGCCATGACCGAAAAGCAGGCGGGCGACGTAGCAGAAAATCTGGACAAAGGCACAAAGACTATCGCGGAATTTGTAGATACCCTGCACCAGCTCAAAGACGCCGTAGTCTTTACGCACCAAAACAAAGATAAGATTGATGCTTTTATCGCGGAAAAAACAGACGAAGAACGAGGAACAGCGCCTACAGCTAATCCCGCTGTTGCACCCGACCTCGATCTGGAGGCAATAGAGTAGAACCTACTCTCCGCTGGGATGGTCCAAACCCATTGCATCAAGCGCTTTTCTAGCTTCCGGCGTGTCCAATAATTTTAGACCAAACTCCGCAAAATCTCGCACTGCTTCATCCTTGTGCAACAGTTGCTCGATAAAGACTTCCTGCCACTGCTGAGCAAACTGTTTATACATTCTAACGCTCTTCTCACTTCCGATCGAACGCAGCGCTCGCGCGGCATGCAGCGCAGGCTCGCTCATCGGCTCTAGAAACAATTTTTGCAGGTCAAAGACGGCGGACTCCGCTAGCAACCCCAGCTCACCAAGTGACATCGCGGCGTCCGAGCGTTCAGTGTAATCTTCGTGGCGCAGGCGCTTTACAAGTGCCGGCACCGTTACTTTTCTGACCGCACGCTGTGCCTCCGGCGTGCCAACCCGTGCAAGTGCTTGGCCCGCAAGATAGGCCACTTCTGGGTCCGCATCTTTCGCCGCTGAGATCAATTGCGGCACCGCAGGCTCAGCCTCCGGCCCGAGATTCCCTAGGGCCTCCGCTGCCACACTTCGCTCGTAGGCATCATCGCTGCTCAGAGCAGAAATCAGCAAATCAAGGTCAGCCGCCATTCAAAGTTCTCCAGTGAGTTTCGTCGAACTCCCTTAAACTGCGCAGAACCAGGTCGGCCTGATGAACTGTGCTATTTTGCATATTCATTTCCTCCGGCACCGCTACACAGAGCATGCCGGCATTCTTCGCGGCCTGAACTCCAAAAGGAGAATCTTCAAACACCAGACAGTTGGCCGGCTCAACTCCAAGCTCCCTGGCCGTCGAAAGAAATACGTCAGGCTGCGGCTTGCCACGCTTCTCGAACTGAGCCGAGCGCACTGCTTCAAAGGTGTTCGCCAGCCCGAGTTCTCGCAAGACAACGTCGACTAGTCTCAGATACGAAGAGGTTGCCAAGGCCAGCTTCAGCGAGCGCTCTTCAAAAAAATCAATTACCTCATTCACTCCGGGCATGGGCTGAGCGTGCCCACTAAGCTGGCGCTCCATTTCATCAAGTATCTCTTCACAAACTGCATCTGCGTCGAAACACTCCCAAGGATGACGTTCGTGCCAGTATTTCACGACCTCATCCAAACGCAGGCCCATAGTTTGAGCGCAAAGGTCTTCCGTAAGCGGCACACCCAAGCTTCCGAAAATGCGAACCTCTGCTCGCCGCCAGATAGGCTCGGAATCTATGAGCAAACCATCCATGTCAAAAATTACCGCCGAAACCATTCCCTCCCCCGTTTTCGCCCAATGCGCCTTAAGTATTGCCCTGGCGTTGGCAATTTATATAATTTGTCGCAATACAGGGCAGGTTATATATGAATGTAACATCGCTCTACGAGTTTCGAATAGAGCAATTGAGAGTTATTGTTAGGAGGCAGTTGAATGCAGGCAAATAAGCAGTCTAGATTGGATTCCGTTAAGCAGTACTACGGTGAAACTCTTACTTCAAACAAGGACCTCCAAACAAACGCCTGCTGCACTGGTGAGGCACTGCCTAAACATGTCGCGGCCACTGTAGGAAGCATTCACCCTGAAATTTTAGACAAGTTCTATGGATGCGGCTCTCCGATT
>JAUIIP010000102.1 GCA_030431555.1 bacterium | reverse complement strand
AGCACTTCGGGGGTCTTCGCAGAGTTTCCATGAGCTCTTCCTGCAACCGTAAACTTAATCGACTCAGTAGACAGCGCCTAACCAGACGTCCCTCCGCGACAAAGTCTGCGTCATTCGTTCAAGTTCATTCCAGTTTACAAAGTCACAAACTGCCGAGGGGCCATACACGGCCATCCAGACTTTCAAGCGTTGCCAGCATGGTAACTGCGTCTTCTCTATTCGCGGTCTGTATCGGCGGCTATCTCTCAGTTTCGGCAGTAGCCCTGCCGGATTACGGTAGTGGTCAAATAGCGTCGATTTCGCCCGCGGAGCGCGCTATTCGTGATGCTGAGCGACATCTCGAGAGCAAGCTCGATGCCATCAAGAACTTCGAAGCCAGCATGCTCGCAGACGAAGAGCTTGCTCATCAGGCGCTTGTAGAATCGACCCGAGTATTGAAACCCGAACATGAGGCCACTCCCGAGTTGGAGCTGGTTAAAAAGAAGAAGCAAATGAGCTTCATCGCCGGCTTAATTGCGATGCACCGACCCTCGCTGCGAAACACGGGAGAAGTCGCAAAGCATATCGTAGAAGTCGCCGGCAAGCGCGATGTCGATCCGTTCTACATTGCCGCAATAATCTCTGTTGAAAGCCGATTTCTTGATACGGCGAAGAGCAGGGTAGGGGCGCGCGGGCTTATGCAGCTAATGCCGCGCACAGCAAAAGAAGTTTTCGAGCAAAAATACGGCGTTGATGGGCCACCAGAATTAACCAACCCCGAGCTCAACATCGAGCTCGGGGTTGAGTACATTACTCGCCTCGAATATCAATTCCGCGGAAACCGCTACAATGCTCTCGCCGCCTACAACTGGGGCCCGGGCAATGTCTATAAAGTCGACCGAAAGCGGGAACGCTTTCCTCGTTCGGTTCAGCGCTATGCCAGCAAAATCCTTGAGCGCACACTCGTCTGGCGAAAGCACTACGAGTCGGTAGAGCAAGTCGCTGCGAGCCTCGGATAGCAGCGCAAGCACCCGAGACTACCCCAAGCGGTGCCGGGTCTGCTAAGCTGCGCTCCATGAAAGTCCTTCTGCAAAGAGTTTCCAACGCATCGGTCAGCGTAGACGGTGAATCAATCGCTCAGATCGGCGAAGGCCTGCTGCTGCTCGTAGGTATTGCTCGGGAGGATACCGAGTCGGTCTTAAAGCCGATGGCTGAAAAGATTTCAACACTAAGAATCTTCCCAGACGAAAAGGGCCGCTTTCACCATTCGCTGCTGGACATCGGGGGGGCGGTTCTCGCGGTGCCGCAGTTCACGCTGTTTGCCGATACCAACAAAGGCAGAAGACCTGAATTCTTCGCTGCGGCCCCGCCGGATGCGGCCAGCAAAATGTTTGACTCTTTCGCCGCTGAGCTGAGCGCTGCCGGAATCGAGCAAGTTAGGACCGGGGTCTTCGGAGCCCATATGAAAGTCGAGCTGCTCAATGACGGACCGGTGACAATAATGCTCGAGAAGTAGCGTGTGTGCGCTACTTGCCGATACAGAATTTAGAGAAGATCCGACCCAGGATGTCCTCTGTGTCAGTTACTCCGACGATTTCGTCCAGAGCACCTAAAGCGTGTCGCAGCTCTAGTGAGGTGAGCTCGGGTGCCTGTGCGGCTTCGATGCAGTTTTTCGCTTCATCCAGGGCAGAGTCAGCGCGCCGCAACGCCTCAACATGACGTTCGTTGCTGATTAGCACCCCCTCGCGGCCGCTGCCAAGCAGCTCTTGGTGCAGTAATCTGCGCAGCTCTCCCAAGCCTTCCCCGTTCTCAGCCGAAACAAACAAACAGTTCCCGAAAGCCTCGGCTAGCTCGCTGCGCTGCGCCTGCTCAAGCAAGTCCGACTTATTAATTAGGGTCAAGATCTTGGAATTTCGCGCTGCAATCAAGTCCCTAAGGCCAAGGTTTCGCTTGGGCGGGCGCTGCGTGTCCGCAACGAACAAAACCAAGTCTGCCTGCACGAGTTTTTCCCAGCTGCGCTCGATTCCAAGGCGCTCGACAAGCTCCGGGGCATGCTCTCCGTCGTCGTCGAACAAACCGGCGGTGTCGGACAGTCGGACCAGTAAACCTTCGACAGAAATACGCTCCTCTATGTGGTCACGCGTGGTCCCGGCTACTGCCGTCACTATCGCGCGCTTTTCGCCAAGCAGCGCATTTAGCAGGCTCGATTTCCCGACATTAGGAAACCCTGCCAGGACAACACTTGCACCCTCGCGGCACATTCGACCCTCTGCAAAGGAGTCCAAATACGCCGCTATCTGCCTGCGCACAGCGAGGATTTCGGCCAGCCAAGCATCCGCAGTTGCCGGTTCTATGTCCTCGTCCGGAAAGTCGATATGCGCTTCTATTTCCGCCAACACCGAGCGCAAAGGTTCTCCGAGCGACCCAAGTGCACTGGACAAGCGTCCGCCAAGCTGCTCGCGCGCCATCTTCAGCTGAGCAGCAGACTCGGCGTTAATCATGTCGGCAACCGCTTCAGCTTGAGCTAGGTCCAGCTTGCCGTTAAGAAACGCGCGCTTGGAAAATTCTCCTGGCTCGGCAATCCGTGCTCCCGCCGCAACTGCGGCTGAAACCACCCGACCGACAATATAGGGACTGCCGTGAAGATTAAGCTCCAGCGAGTCTTCTCCTGTAAAGCTCTCTGGGTTTCTAAAAAACACGATCATCGCGCTGTCTAGGATTTCGTCCCCTCCGCGCACATCGCTAAGCAGCAGACTGCGCGGAGAAGCGATTGCTTCGTCTCCTTTTGCGCAGATTGCTTTTGTAATTTGTTTGGTTTCAGGGCCGCTAATGCGAACCAGAGCAACTGCGCCAACGCCGGGGGCGCTAATCGGGGCAACGATAGTATCCGAACGCGGGTCCACGCCCGATCCTTTTTCCTAGCTAATTGCGACCAGCAGCGAGAAAAATCCGAACAGAGCCACCGAAGTCGCAAGGGTGACTTTAATCGAGAGCGAAGAGCCTCCCTTATACAGAGCCTGCTGCTGGGCAATCGATAACAAGTTGTTGGTCAGCCAGTACAGCGTAAGACCTGCAGGGAAGTTAACGAAAATAAAACCGAAGACTAGCGGCATTACCATCATCATCTTCTTTTGCGCCGGATCGGCTGAGCTCGGAGTAGTCCATTGCTGAACCAGCATAGAAATCACCATCAGGATCACCATTACCGGGATGCCGATATCTCCGACCATCAGGCGCTCTTTTACTGACAAATCATGCACCCACAGCGCAAATGGAGCGTGGCGCAACTCTACGGCCAGAAGCAGCGCAACGTATAAGCCGATAAATATAGGCATTTGCACCAGCATCGGCAGACAGCCGCCCAGCGGATTGACGTTGCGCTTCTTATATAGAGCCATCAGCTCCAATTGCTGCTGCTGCTTGTCTTTGACCGTCTCGCGCAGACGCTTTACTTCCGGCTGCAAGTCCTGCATCGCGCGCATTTGCTTGAAAGAAGCCGCGTTTAGCGGATACAGCACGAGCTTGACCAAAATCGTCAGCAGAACAATCGCCAGACCATAGTTACCGATAAGGTTGTAGAAGAAATGCAGCAGCGACAAGAGCGGGGCCGCCACAAAGCCAGTCCAGCCGAAATCAATATTGCGGTCGAGTTCGTAGCCTGCGTTCTCTAGGATTTCCAGGCTTTTTGGGCCGGCGAATACACGAAAAGTGCCGTCACTAGCAGAACCTGCCATGCGCATCTTATAGTCACGCTCGTTCTTCAGTACCCGAGCTTGGGACTTGCTGTCAGGCGAAATAAGGCTGGTGGTAAAGTATTTGTTTGAGACCGAGGCCCAGCGCACTTCTCCGAGTGGGAGGCTATCAGTTTCCATCTCCGCAACAGGCTTGCGGTTCGCCTTTTGGTCGTCATACCAGGTAAAACCAGTAACGTTGTAGGGGTCGAGCAGCGAACTCTCTTCCTCGGAAATGAGCTTGGTCCACTCGACTTGCAACTTTGAGCCGTCAGCTGCCGGCGCAGAAAGCTCCACCTGCACGTCAACCATGTAGCCTTGGCCTGAGACCGAAATAGCCTTGGTAATCGTGCGACCATCGGGCAGCAGACCGCTAAGCACTATCTGAGCCTGCTCATCGCCTTCAATCGTGACCACCTCATTGAGATTGTCGCCGACGATACTGTACTGAACGAAGGCGTCATTAACGCCACCACTGTAAACACCAAGCGGAAGCGGCTCCGGCTCCTGGTGGTGCACGAGATTCAGCATGTTTGCCGAGTCGGAAAGCGATTCGAAGTAGTTAACCATGAGGTATTCGCTGATGCGTCCGCCAAGCAGCGAAATCCTGAGGACAATGTCGTCGGTAGCGAGAGTAATAAAGCCACCACGCTCAATAGCGGCATCCGTCGGCATCCCGCTGTTCGCAGCAGCGCCGACTACTGGAGCACCCGGCTCCGCACTAGTCTCGATGGACGCACTCTGCGAAGTCGGGGAAGAGCCAGAAGTCGCTGGTGCGGAAGCAGGCACCGACGCAGTCTGAGTGCTCTGATCGCTCACAGCAGGCGTGCGTGTGCGGCTTGGAAGGAAGAAAGGATCCCAAACGCTTTGTTTGTAGAGGATCGCAAGGATCAAAACTGCGAACAATGCGAAAGCCTTGCGGTGGTTGTTCTGTGCTGTGCTCTCCATATCCTCGTCTCTTCCTGCGGAAAATCTCAACCGTCTTACAGGAATCAGGGCACCGGGTCCACTCCACATCCACCCCAGGGGTGGCAGCGGCAAATGCGTTTTAGGCTGAGCACCCCGCCGCGAACCGGGCCGTATTTTTTCACAGCTTCAGCGCTGTATGCCGAGCAGCTGGGGGAAAAGCGACATCTCGGCCCAAGCAGCGGCGATATCAGCAGTTTCCATAAAACAAACGGCAAAGCGCAAAACTTGAAGAAGAGCTGCTGCCAGGGCGCGAGGGGGGCCTGCTCTTGTTCTCGTTCCTGCTGAGCTGTCTGCATTTATTTGCCCCCACTAACCCTGAGCCTTTCTAGAAAACCCCAGCTCCCTGCTGCGCTGAAACAGCTTATCCAGTTCGCGAGGGATCTCCAAGCGAGGCAGCTCAGCGGCGCCTTGAAGCGCTATCACGACAATATCGCAGGGCCGGCTAATTCGACTTCTGTTTAAGCGGAAAAATTCTCTTACTCTGCGCTTGATGAAATTGCGTTTGACGGCGCGTTTGTCGATCTTCTTAGTGACGGTTATCCCTAAACGTGAATGCTCGCTTTGGCTGGGAGCTGCGATCAGAAGGAAATGCGCTGTGCGCGCTTTCTTGCCTCTATTCTGAATCCGAAGAAAATCTGCCCGCTTCTTGATTCTCAGCTCCGGCCCGAAGCTGGACGCACCACTAGAGCTGTCTGCCTGAGAGCGAGACGTGACCACTGCGCCGGGTCTCCTTGGAGCCTTACTCAAACTTAAGAGGTATCTTGGTGCTTAGCGCTTACGGCCTTTTAGCGTCGGCAGGCTTGGGGCAAGGCGCTTACGGCCCTTGCTCCGACGGCGCTTTAATACTGCGCGGCCTGATTTGGACGCCATGCGCGCACGAAACCCGTGAGTTCGGAGGCGGCTGACATTACTGGGTTGATAAGTTCTTTTCATAACAGTCGGAGGTATTTGCCATCAAACACCTCTGGAGTCAAATAAAAGGAGCCAAGTTCTGTCTAAGATTATGTGCTAAGTTAACAGGCCCGACTTGGCACCCTCTTATGGCTGTTGTATGGCAGCGGTCTGGCTAAGCATTAACGACTTATATGGTTTTTATATGGCTAGAACCCACATACTTAATGTAATCACTGCTCTTATTCTCTTTCCGCTGGCGCTAAGTGCGTGCAATTCCAGGGAGCCTTATGAGTCGGAGCTGCCGGTGCTCAAAGCTGGGGATCCCGTCCTTGCCCTAGGTGACGACCTCACCGCCGGTGTTGGGCTGAAAAAAGACGCAAAACCCTACCCCGAGCAGCTAACCAAGATATCCGGTTTAATGGTCACCAATGCCGGAAAGCAGGGCGACACCACCCACAGCGTCCTCAGCCGACTTTCCGACGAGCTGCGGGCAAGCAAGCCTAAGCTTGTCATTGTAATTCTTGGAGCTAATGATTTCGCCACAAGCGTCTCGCACAATCAGAGCAGCGAGAATCTTAAGAAAATAATCACTTATATTCGGCGAGCAAGCGCTGAGCCCCTACTCGTCGCAGTTCCAACCAAGGGCCTTGTGCGAGCAGACGCCCGCTTCTACTACGAAGTCGCAAAGAAGTTTCGCGTGCCGCTTATCAGCGGACTAATTACCGAGCTGCTCGACGACAGCGACTATCGCTCCGAAGAAAACGAAAACTCTCTTAACGAAGCAGGTCAAAAGAAGCTCGCCGAAGAAATAGATAAGTATCTTCGCAAAAACGGCGCTCTCAAGTAGCCTATCAGCATAAGTTGTTGAATTTTATTAACTAATGTGCTCGAATTGCCTCTAGTCTTTCGATGCGGAGGCAAATATGTCCGGAACTTTAATCCTGTTAGCCGTGCTGGTTCTATCACTGATTTGGCTGGTCGGTGCTTATAACAGCCTCGTAAAATCCAGGGTCGATACAGAGAACGCCTGGTCACAAATCGACGTTCAACTCAAGCGTCGCTACGACCTGATTCCCAATCTTGTCGAGACGGTAAAAGGCTATGCGTCTCACGAGAAAGAAACACTCGAAGCAGTCATTCAGGCGAGAAACTCCGCAATGGGCGCATCCGACAGCTCGGCCGCTACGCGCGCCGCTGCCGAGAACATGCTAACCGGCGCACTAAAGAGCCTGTTTGCTCTGTCTGAGGCTTACCCTGACTTAAAAGCAAATGAAAACTTCCTCAAGCTTCAGGAGGAACTAACCAGCACAGAAAATAAGATCGGCTTTGCCAGACAGTTCTATAATGACGCGGTGAAAGTTTATCGCACTAAGCGCCAAAGCTTTCCGTCGAACATCGTGGCAGGGATGTTTAGCTTTGAAGGCCGTGAATTTTTTGAGCTGGATGCCGGCGAGAAAGAAGCTGCCCAGCAGCCGCCAAAAGTATCGTTTTAGCACTCGACAGCTTTACTTACTATTACGGTGTTTTTCGGGAACTGGCCGCTTACTATTTTTGCTGCACTTTGTGCGGTGGCTTCACTTTCGCACACTCCGAAAACGGTTGGTCCTGATCCACTCATCTGGGCACCGAGGCATCCCGCATCTTTCAGCGCAAGACATAGCATGCGTCTCTCGCGAAAGGCTTCACCAATATGGGGTGAGCGTTCTAAGTCATTGACCATGAACTTGCTGAGTGTCCTCAGGCTCGCGCCGTCTCTTAGCGCAAGTGCACAGTCTCCGCTTAAGTCGCTGCGGCGATTCGCCGCACATCCGCTATAGTCGATCTTCTTTAATGCCCCGAACACGTTCGCTACCTGCAGCTCGATCCCAGGATTAACGAGCACAAAGCTTGTGCCCTTAGGAAAGGCTGGAAGCGCACCGACATCCTCGCCGCGGCCCTCAACCAAGGCCGCGGGAAAACCGGCGGCAAAGAAGGGCGTATCGCTGCCGAATGCCGCGGCAAAGTCGGCAAGCTCAAGATTGGACAAGCCCAGCGAAGACATCTCGTTTAACGCACGAAGCACCGCCGAGCCGTCGGTCGAGCTGCCGCCGAGACCGCCCGCAAACGGGATTCGCTTGTGAATTCGCACATGAACATCAAGCTTTTCCAATTGAGGATAATGTCGGCGCAGCTCTGATACAGCTTTGAAACAGGTGTTCTCGCGCTGATTGCCTTTTCGCTTTTGCGGAACTCTTTCGTCACTGCACTCAATAGTAGTCTCGCCGCTGCCTTGGTCGCATATGACTTCCAGCTCATCTGCCAAATCTAGCAGAAGCATCACGCTGCGCAGCCTGCTGTAGTCTTTATTCGGATGGCCCTCCGGAAAAGCTCCCATCACCTCCAGAGTCCAGTTTAGCTTCGCCGGAGCCTGCAGTTTCATCTGGTCCATCAGCAGCTTTCCTCCCGGCTATTGAGCAGCGTCTCTGCAAGCACCAAGTCTTCGGGGGAAGTTATTTTAATGTTCTCGTAGAAACTCGGCACGACTTTGACTTTCGCACCGAGCAGCGCGAGCAAAGCCGAATCTTCGTAACCGGGAGCGTCTAAGTAGCCTTCGTTGCGAGCTTTTTCCCTGGCCTCACGCAGCAGGCCCCAGTGTGCGGCAGCGGGAGTATGCACGGCGAGTAAAGCGCTGCGCTGGTGCGTGCGCTCGACAAAGCCATCGGCGCTTATTGTTTGAATGCTGTCCTTCGGGCGGACTCCGCACACTGCTGCACCGAATTCATCAGCGGCTTCCAGTACTCGGTCAATTAGCTCGACACTTACAAACGGACGGCCGCCGTCTTGAATTAATATGACGTCTTCGTCGCTGGGCGCCAACGCGCGCAGTCCATTCTCAACTGACTGCATCCGAGTAGATCCGCCGGCGACACTTGGCCGAAGTTTGGAAAAACCGGCTCGAGCCGCTATTTCCGATACTGCGCCGTGATCCGCGTCGACAGTTTCGGCGTCCGGATTGCCTGCAACCACCGTAATCGAATCAATATTTGCCGACCGCTCGAAGGCGCGAATTACGTGAGCAAGCACCGGCTCCGAGCCGAGCTGCGCAAATACCTTGTTGTAACCCAGGCCCATGCGCGAGCCCGTGCCTCCGGCAACAATTAAAGCGTGGTTCAAAGCAGGTCTCCTGAAAGGATTCGGCTCGAAAGACCGAATATATAAAGCATCGTTTTCGCAAAATATCGAACGTCGTCAGTCAGTTCGCCTAGGGCCAGACGGCGGCTCGACAGGCCAAGGGCTGTGGTATGCCCGTAGGGCCAAGCACGCTAATGCATTGAAAACACTTAAGTAATTGCCCGCTCCTTCCGCATGTTGTACACATCTTAATAGGGATAATTAACTTATTCACAGCCCTAAGCGGGGAGGGATAATCCATGACCAGCGGCAAACGAGGTACCGTCGAGACGGTGATCATCATTGTCGGCGTGATTCTGTTCGTAGTCTCTGCGTATCTAGGACTTTCTACCGCGAGCTTTCTATCCAACGCCCAGACAGTCACTGCAATTGTCTCAAGCGTTCAGCCGCGTGGAGACGAACGTCTTCCGGTGTTTTCGTTTTCCGATCTCAGCGGCAACCCACGTGTAGTCCAAGCCCGCGAAGAACCCAGTTTCACCAGCCTCAATCAAAACGACTACGTATTAATTCACTACCGAGAGGACGACCCCAGCAATGTGCGCGTCGCCTCGTTTATGGGGCTTTGGTTTTCGACAATCGTGACCGCCGTTCCGGCCGTGCTCTGCCTGCTGGCAGGATTTCTTTTGCCGCTAGTGCGTGGCGGAGGCGAAAACCGGGCGAGTGAGGGAAGTGCGGCGTCGACTAAAACTGCCTATCAGGCTCCGCCGCAGCCTCAGGAAGCCTCCCGACCAAGCCCTCGTGTCGAAGGAGCGAGCAGGAATCGGCCACCCAGCGGCTCATTTGAGAGACCGAGTCCGAGTAGTTCTTCAGCAAGACAAACTAAAAGCAACGGAGCTGCCGTCCAAGTGTCCCCGACTCACGCCAAACAACGCCCGACTACAAGCGGAACCACTACCGGCGGCGGCAGGCAGCTGTTTGGAGTGCTCAAGCCCTTACTCGACGACCCGGAAATTAGCGACATCGTTATCACCAACTACGCTCACGTCGCCGTGCGCCGACACGGAAAAACTGAGCTGACCAAGTACCGCTTCCCGGACCAAAAGGCCTACGTTAACTTCGTCGACCGTTTGCTGCTCGAATCCGGAGTAACTTACTCGACGTCGAAGCCGATAGTAGACGGCGTGCTTCCGAGCGGCATACGTGTTCACGCCGTAAACACGGTGCTATGTGAGGACGGACCTTACTGCACAATTCGCCTCAGCCGCTACCCGGTGGTAGAAAGCAGTCAGCTTCGTGAAGGGGGCCTGGCTCCTCAGTCGGTATTTGATTATCTCGAGGCTATGGTCGCTGCCGGAAATACCGTGCTCATCGCCGGTGAAGTAGCTTCGGGCAAGACGACGCTGCTTAGGGCGCTGGCGGCAAGTGTTCCGGACGAGAATTCAATTCTAGTCATTGAAGACACGCCGGAAATCAAAATTGACCACCGCAATGTGCGCTACATCCGCACCCGGGAGGCCAATTCCTCCGGAGTAGGTTCGATTCATCACAGCGACTGCATTCGGGCAGGTCTGCGCATGGCAATGAACCGTATTATTTTGGGTGAAATCCGTGACCCGGACGCCGCTGAGTCTTTCATTGACGTGTGTGTGTCCGGCCACCCCGGTTTATCAACTATTCATGCCCGAAGCGCGATAGACGCGGTTAATCGACTTGAGCTGTTTCTCGGGCGACAGCAGCGCGGCGTCAGCCACAATATCATTAAGGGACAAATTGGCGCGGCTTGTCAGTGCGCAGTGTTCCTGAACATCTGTAAAAAGACCGGCAAACGCCGCATCGTCGAGGTAATTGAGATAATGCCCGACGACGATCGCGGTTACGTGACTCAGCGCATCTTCGGCTACGACATTGTAGACGGCAAACCAACCTGGGGCCGCTTAGCCAATGCGAGCTTCTTCGAGTCTTCGTTCCGCTCGGCTATGGGCTATTCGCCGCTGGATGGAGTGCCGGACGTGCTTAGCTGGTCGACGCCGGCGCCGAAACGCCCGCATGCCTAGGTTTGAGTAAGCCGGCTGCTCTCGATCTCTAGCTTCGAGCTGCTCGGGTCGCCTCTTGCGGCGTATCATTCAGTTTCGCAGTCTCCTGCGGAGCCTCAGTAACAGCGCCAACCTTACCAAAGCGCCAGGTGATGAGCGGCGGCGTAACCATGGTAGTTACAATGACCATTATTACAACCGCGCCGAAGGTCGCCGGATCGACCACTGTTTTGCCGTGAAGCGTCATCGAGGCTCCGATTCCGATGAAGATAAGCCCTACTTCACCCCGAGGAATCATGCCCAAACCAACGACGAATCTGTCGAGCCCTTTGTCGACCACACCGAGCGAGCAGATTTGCTTACCAACTATCGCGGCAATCGTCAGCCAAAAGGCAAAGTTAAGCACGCTAGTTTGAGCAAATACCGTCAGGTCGACGCGCGCGCCCATGATGACAAAGAAGACCGGTACTAGTAGCCCGGTAAGCGGCGCAATCAGCTCCTCTACAGACGCATGATCACTGCGGTTAGCCAGGTCTTCATAGTGCACTTCGTCTAGAATAAGCCCCGCGGTAAATGCACCAACAATCGGAGCAAGCCCGACAACCGCGGCCAGATAGGCAAGCGAAAAGCACACTAACAAGCTCACAGCCAAAAGCATGCCGTGGCTTCTAAGATAGCTTGCCGCGTCAAACAACTTAGGCATTAGCTTTTGCCCGATCACAACCGCAACAACCAAGAAACCAACCGCTAGAACGAGAATCTTACCTATCCCGA
>JAUIIP010000101.1 GCA_030431555.1 bacterium | reverse complement strand
GCTTAACAAGGAACTTGCAGATGCTCTAGAGAAAGCGAACCTCGCAACTAAAGCGAAGAGTGACTTTCTCGCTAATATGAGCCATGAAATTCGCACACCACTAAACGGCATTATCGGCATGACAGAATTGCTGATGGATTCATCGCTGGACGAAGAGCAGTATGAGTCAGCAGCGTTGATTCGCAAATCAGGTGATGCGCTGCTGTCGGTAATTAACGATATACTGGATTATTCTAAGATCGAAGCCGGTGCCGTAACATTTGAATCAGTTGAATTCGATCTACTGCGTTTGATCGAAGATGCGGCATCCATCGTTTCGCTGCTTTCGGTCGAGAAACGAATCGAGATAGGTGTGCTGATCGAGTCCAATGTCCCGAGATGGGTAATCGGCGATCCGAGCCGCTTGCGACAAGTAATAGTAAATCTCGCAAATAACGCTGTTAAGTTCACGGCAGAAGGCAGCGTGGCAATAAGAGTTTCTATGCGTGAGAGTAGCTCGACCCGCGGCGTACTGGCAGTTGCGGTTCAGGATACCGGAATAGGAATCGAGCAAGACAAGATACCTCTGTTGTTTGATGCCTTCACTCAGGCAGACGCCTCTACTACGAGGCAGTACGGCGGAACCGGTCTTGGCCTGTCGATTTCTAAGAAACTCGCTCACGGTATGGGCGGGGACATTGAAGTTGAGACGGAGTTGGGAACCGGTTCTACATTTACCTGCACGGTCGAGGTCGGAATGCCGCGAAAAGAGAGCAGGGAACTACCTCTGCCTCAAGCCGCCGGACATCGAGTTGCGTATTTAGGCAGCCAACAGGTAACACGCGAGGTACTCGAATTGTATCTCGCAGATAACGGTGCTGAAATACATGACTGTGCAGATCTTGCCGAACTTGATGCTTACTTGGACGGCCAGCCGCAAAGCTCGGTCGACGTGTTTGCGTTGTCTTGCTGCGGCTGCGGTGAAGAGATCATTTCGATTTGGAATTATGCGGCTGCCCACCCTGCTGTACGGAATGTGGTTCTGCTCGACTCGATGCGTGGAAGACATTCGCTTCGCGAGGGAGATCAGCGCTTCGAGGATGCGATCTTTTTGATTTTACCCCTGCGGCTCGAAGCGCTTGCGGATTACGTGGAGAACCGGGACTCACTGTTTGTCTCGCGCGGCAGCAACAGCGCTAAACAGCAGGAAATTGGTTCGGAGAAAAGCAGTCATCTAGTGCTGGTTGTAGATGACAATGTTGTTAACCAACGGCTCGTAGTTCGCTTTCTTGAACGGATTGGCATTTCTGCGGAACTGGCTGCTGACGGGCTTGAGGCGGTGGAGCGTGCGCGCGCGGTTGCATATGATGCGATAATTATGGACTGCCAAATGCCGCGGATGGACGGATATGAAGCGACTCGCGTGATTAGGGAGTCGTTTCATAATGCCCATGTGCCGATAATAGCGCTGACGGCAGGAACATTGAGTCACGACAAGGAAAGATGTTTGGAGGCGGGAATGGACGATTATTTAACTAAGCCGCTTCAGTTTGACGAACTGCGGGATAAGCTTCTGTCGTACCTCGGTCAGTAATTTCTATTGAATCAAATGAATTTTTTCGAAAGCCAGGAACAAGCACGGCGGCGAACAACGCTATTGGTCTTTTACTTTGTTTCCGCCGTCGCGGCGATAATCACATCAATCTACCTTCTATTTGATGTTGTATTCCAGTTAACTCACCTAGAGTGGGCAGCTGGGAACATTAACAACATGCGCGGAACTGCTGCGCCGGGACTTCAGCTGCGATGGGATTGGGAGGTTTTCTCCGGTGTAGCCTTCGGTACGACCATGCTGGTGGCCTTTGGAAGTCTTTACAAGGTTCTTGCACTTTCGTCGGGCGGCGAGACTATAGCGAGCGATCTCGGTGGCAGACAAATTCCTCCGAACACGGACGACTACCATGAAAGAGTTGTGCTGAATGTAGTCGAAGAAATGGCAATCGCTTCCGGAGTGCCTATGCCACCGGTTTTTGTAATGGACAAAGAGTATGCGATCAATGCATTTGCGGCAGGCTTCTCTCCCGACAAAGCGGTTATTGGAGTTACTCGTGGCTGCATAGAGCTGTTGAGCCGTGACGAGCTTCAAGGCGTCATTGCACATGAGTTTAGCCATATATTAAATGGCGACATGCGGCTCAACATACGTTTAACCGGGATCCTACACGGTATACTGGTGATCTGGATCCTAGGTTACTGGCTGCTTCGTGGGGGAGGGCACACGCGGTATCGTTCAGGCAGCGCTAATCGCGGCGGTCATGCTTACCTCTTAATCATCGGTATTGGATTGATGATAGTTGGGTATCTGGGATTGTTTTTCGGTCGCTTGATTAAAGCAGCTGTTTCCCGGCAGCGCGAGTTTCTGGCTGATGCGTCTGCTGTGCAGTTTACGCGCAACCCCTCCGGCATCGCCGGGGCTTTGAAGAAACTAGGAGGTTACGATCGAGGCTCTCGAATTCAAAACCCGAATGCCGAAGAAGCCAGTCATTTCTTTTTCGCCAATGGACTTGGCAAAGGATTTTTTAATTTACTGAGGACTCATCCACCGCTAATTGAGCGAATCCAGAGGATCGACCCTTCATTTAGCGGTGTCTTCTCTCAGACTGCCGATTCACCTGCTTGGTCCGCTCAGGAAGATGGTGAGGCGGGCTCTGCCCTGAGCGGCTTCGCGCAGTCCTCCGCGTCGAGCAGCGGATCGGTCGAATTGTCTCCGGATAGCGTTGTCTCCAGCGTTGGAACACTAAGTCCGAAGTATATTGCCGTTGCGAAAGAAATTTTGCGAACACTTCCGTTAGAAGTCCGCGAAGCTGTGCATGAGCCATATGCCGTCCGAGCGCTTATCTTTAGTCTCCTCATGGATAGAGATCCTGAGATCGCTAGACGACAGGTTGAGATAGTGAGTGAGCGGGCGGAGGATCACGTGGTGAGGCATATGCTGAGTTTACTGCCCCTTGCCTACCAACTTCCGGAGACCGCCAGGCTGCCGGTAGTAGATTTGTCGCTGCCTGCGTTGATGAGCATGTCGAAGGAGCAATACGCGAATTTTATCGACATAGTCGAGGTGCTGATTAAGGCGGACGATCAGATTACTATAGCGGAGTACGTGCTGTACCAAGTGGTTCGAAGCAGGTGCGAGGAGCATTTTTTCGGCGCGAAGCATCGCCGAATCAAGTACAAGACAGTTGAGCAGGCCGCGGCGCTCTGCAGTGAGCTGGTCCTGGCGCTTGCGCAGAACGGCAGCAAGTCACCCGAAGAGATTATGGCCGCCTATCGCAGCGCAATGAGTAGTCTCAATCAGGTGAATTTGCCGCAGGTGCTGCCGGACAAACCTGTGGAATTACGCCGCGTGGCCCGGGTGCTGGATGAGCTTTCGCAAAGTGCTCCGGTGGTGAAGGAGCGTGTCATGCACGCTTGTGCGAGCTGCGTCGTTTCCGATGGCCGCGTCACTGTAGCCGAAGGTGAGTTGATTCGCGCCGTTGGAGACTCGATTGGCTGCCCAGTCCCACCGGGGATTTTATGCTAGTTTAAACGTACTTAGTTAGCTAACAGCTGCTCAATCAGTGCAACCCCTTCCTTTTCGTACCAGAGGAGAAAATTCCAGAGTGTTTGCTCAGGTATGAAGGACATATCGCCATCGGCCTTCCGATTGAGCGCAATGCTTGCCGCAAGAAAGTATAATTCTTCCGCGGGAGCCGATTCGATGGGGAATCGTCTATGGCTCAAATATTCTTCGGTTAGCGTAACGATAATTTGGCGTATAGAGGCTAGCAGCCGAGCCATCCAAGCGTCTAGTTCCAGAACAATCCCAGGATCGTCCTCAAGAAGAATTTTAATCAGGTTGCTTTCGTTAGGCATATTTAACCCGCTTCTATTTTGATTATCGCTCAAAACTCGAGGGTGTTTCGTTGGATTAGGAACGATGGCTGAAACGAACATGACGGCCGGATCGATAATGTTAGTAGCTTTTAAGGAAACCTGCTTGAGGAGTAATGGTAAAGCTCGCTTGTATAGATCGCGACAGAGAGTCCCAGCAGGCTCTAACGCAGTTTCTCCAGTCAATTTACACGAGCTGTCGAGAGACGATGGGGCACACTCTGGTGCCAGAATTTTATCCCGCTTTCCAAGAGGAGGTAGAAATTAACCCTGCTCCTGACGCTGTTGTTGTCGGCTGGCAGGGTGGAGTTGAGGCAAGTTATAGAGTTTGTAAAAGCGTAAAGGTAGCCCACCCTGACGTTCCCATATTCGTGTTCTTTGAAGACACTGACTTTTCGCTGCGCAACTTAAACAGGTTTCAAGCGGTGTCCGACTTCCACTTTAAGCGATCCGCCGAAGAGCCTCAGCGTTTCATTCACCAAGTCAATCTAAGGCGCGGCAGTGGGCGACACAATGCCAAAGGGAAGCTGGTAGTGGTAGCGGGAGTCAAGGGTGGTGTCGGCGCGACGAGCATTGTCTCGGGGTTGGCTCATGCGGGTGATGCTTTAGGCAGCAAATCTATCATAGTCGACCTATCAGCGGGCAGCGTCTTTGCTTTTTACGCCGGAGCAGAGTCCCTGCACTCATTGGACTACAGATCTGCATTAATACATTCGCAGGAGCCCGACCTTGAACTAGTAGCTAAGTGTACATCGCAGGCACCAAACGGCCTTAACTTGCTGCTCCCGCCGATGGACGGTGTAAGCGGTCGAAGCGACGGGAGTCAACTCAGAGAACTTTGGGTTCGAGATCCAGAGAGATTTGAAACAACTCTGCGTATTATTGAACTTCTGCAGCAAATGTATGACTGTGTACTCGTAGACCTCGCGGGGACCGAGGGTGTACTGTCATTCGCTTTGCGGGCTCGAGCGGATACCCAACTTTTAGTGTCTTCCAACGAACCGGCTTCTGTTCATTTATTGTCCAGATGGTTCGCAGCGCTTGGAGCTATCGGATATGCCGGTCGTACAAGAATACTTATCAACTCAACGGAAAGTACGGGAATATCGTTCAGAGATGTCAAAGAGCTGCTCAGTTTAAGCGAATACTTCGAACCAGAGATGGCTTCGTTGCCGTGCCTCGCCTACGACAAAATTGCGGGCCGCTGGATTGGGACGGGAAATTCGTTCTATACCGAAGGTTCGAGGGGGACCAGGCGCTGTCTAGCTGCGGCATACTCCCAACTCATAGAAGCCGCTCAGTCTGAAGTGACGGCGGGGGCGCGGCCGGTAATGCAGCGCTTGCTGGGCGTTTTTCGCCGAGGGTTTGAAGCCCGTGCCGAAAGCACTCCGCCTGCGCTGCCTCAACCTGATTTTAGTTCTGAGAGTAGTGCTGAAGGACCGCTCGTGCGCCCCTCCACGGCCCAGGCGGCAAGTTCATACGCAGATGAACGCGAGTTAATTACACAAGAGATTTCAGATCTTTATACGCCTCCCGCTTTGAGTTCGGCGAATGGTAGTTCGCAAAGTGCCAGCGTAGGGGAGTGAGAGTGCCAGGAGTGAATGTCAGTACAACATAGTGTGATGAAGCAAGTTAGGGAGAAAAGAAATGGGAATCATTCGAATAGAGCGAGCATGCAGAGACGAAAAAGGCAGCTTGTCTTTAGAGCAAATTCTGTTTGTAGCTGCCGTGGTAGGCCTCGGAGCGGGCCTGACGGCATTTTATGGAAACATCAGTGCTTATCTTACGAACGTAGGTTTTAACGCGCCGCCTACGGGGCTCGGATAGGGCAGTTCTATCAGTCGCTACTGCTACCTTGCGAAGAGTCGCTATGAAAAAAAGAAATGCGCCACGTCGTCTCAAGCGGCGTGGGGGACTGTCATACTCGAGTGTGTCGTTGATTGTTATTGTGGTGCTTGCCTTGGCGGCCTACGAACGCAAGCCGGCGGCTGAGGCTGCTAGAACTGCTCCGACCGCTGTGCAAATCGTCACAGAGGACGAGGCGGTGCTTGTGCCGGTGCCGGTCCGCCCCGTTGCAAGGGGTGAAAGACTGCAAAATGTGCCTTTTACGATGGCGTCCTGGCCACGTTCAAGAATTGACAAAGGATTTGTTAAGAACGTGGCCTTGTATAGAGGCAGTATCACCGCCACAGCGCTTCCTTCAGAAATGCCTATCCCAGTCGCTGCATTAAGTGACAGCGCGATGGACTCGAACGCTGTCGTCGAGAATATTCCACAGGGCATGCGCGCCATTACTGTGCGCGTAGACGAAGAAAGTGCTGTGGAGGGTTGGGCACGGTCGGGCAGTTTCGTTGATGTCATTGTCGTTAGAAGCGATAGCTCCGAAAATGGGGCGCTTCAGTCAAAAGTAATTGCCGAAAACGTAAGGATATTGTCAGCGGGCCGCTCAGCGGATCCGCTGACAGCAGGCAGCTCAGCGCCTAAGGCGCCGCGCACGGTCACTCTGCTGGTGACTCAGGAGGATGCGCTCAGGATTAAAACGGGAGCGAACATCGGACGACTGACTTTTTCCCTGCGCGGCGCGCACGACCAGTTGCCGACGGATATTCTGGTTGTTGAACAGGATCAGCTGATTAACCGAAAGCCCGCGAAGAGCTTCGCAGCTTACCAGGGAACTGCTAAAGGGCCGGATGGGAAAGTCTACTATTTACTTGATAACGCCAGATGGGTTGAGCAGAACTGACGGAGGCGGCGCAGCTGACCAGAAACGTGCAAAAACCTTCTGCAGATCAAATTAGAGCAAGCTACTTCGGAGGCAACGCAGAGCGCCTGCGTCGGAAAGCTGATCCGTCAGCTCGTTCACTGACAGCGTCGTCCAGCTTTGTCGTCCAACGGGCCAAAGAGCAGATAAACAGAAACAGCGACTCGATTAACGCCGCGGAACTAAGTGACTTTGAGTTACTGAAGCTTGTCGAAACGGTTGAGTATGAGGAAGGGGAAGAGCTGACGGCACGCGAACGTCGGGCCGCTGTATGTGCATTAGCCATCGCGCTGCAAAACTACGATGTACTGACACCGCTTGTTACTAATCCAGAAGTCAACGATATAATTGTTAGGAGCTACGACGATATAAGCATCCAGACGGGACGGCGCAACGTTCGCACAGATTACGCATTTGCTGACAAAGAAGCCTACGAATCCTTCGTAGAAAATTTGCTTAAGCGCGTCGGTAAGGCCTGTACGACAGCAACTCCGGTAATCGATGCAGCCGTTGATACCCACGTTCGTGCTTGCGTAACACACCAATCGTTTTCGCCGCCCGGTTCTGGCCCGATGCTTACTCTTCGGATTGCCCGACATCGCAATGTGAACATCTCGGATCTCGTAGCATGGGAGCTGGCACCGGAGCCGGTGCTGGAGTACTTGCATGTGCTGAGCGCGCATTCCGATGCGACCCTGCTCATTGCAGGCGAAGTCGGGACGGGTAAGACGACTCTCGTAAAGGCACTTGCAGCTGCGATCGATGAAAGGGAAGCTATACTTTGTATCGAAGATACGCATGAAATTGTTCTTGAGCGCGACTTCACGCGGACTTTGCTGACAAGAGAAGCGAACACCGAGGGCAGCGGTAGGATTACGCCGGCGCAAGCCATTCGTACGGGAATGAGGATGGCGATGAACAGGATCATACTGGGAGAAATGCGTGATGCTGAGGCAGCCGAGGCATTTATTGACGTTTGCGCTTCCGGACACCCAGGATTCTCTACAATTCACGCGAGAAGTGCCAAGGACGCAGTAGGTAGACTGGAGCTTTTCCTGTCCAGGGCTCAGTCCGGGGTTGATACAGCAACAATTCGACGACAAATTTCAAATGCTCTTTCAGTCGTAGTCTATCTCTCGGTCAGCGGGAGTAAGAAAAAGCGTCGTATAGCAGAAATTGTTGAAATACATCCGAGCAGTGAAAACATCATTCAAGTCTCGCCCATATTTCGTTTAAGCGAAAACTCTGATGTCCCTTCATGGGAACGACTCTCTGGCCTCTCACGATTTGCACCGACTTTGGCCAATGCGGGCTACCAACTGCCTGAGCAGGGTCAAACCATTTCGTTCCCTGTGGAATCTCTCTACAGGAATCTTCATTGATGAATGTTCTTGCCGCAAAAAACTCGCTTCAGCGCGCGTATGGCTTATGTGAAAGCGATCCGTGTCTGGAGCGGATGCACTTGCAGCAAACCACAGGAACCCCCAGCTTGCCCAAATCGGGTCTTGCGGCGGCGCTGAAGCAGGGCGGGATCAAGCTGTCACCGGCTTTGTTTTTGCTGCTAGTCTCCCTTTTGGCTGTGGGTGCGGCAGTCTGCGCATCTCCCTTCGTGAATGAAGTGTTTCTTCCGATAGTTGCAGCGGGAGCGGCGAGTCTGCCCTTCGGTTGGCTTGATTCCAAGATCAATCAGAAAGTTGCAACATTCACGGAAGACTATCCGACACTTCTGCTTGCAACTGCTTCCAGTATAAAGGCCGGATACACAGTGGAAACAGCACTCGAGCGGGCGGTGCAGCTAATGCCGAAGACAAGCATTGTCAGAAAAGAAGTTGAAGCTCTGCTTGACCGTACCCGTAAAGGTACGTCGAAGGAAAAATCCATTTCGCAGTTCGCAGCTTGCATAAAGCTACCAGATATTGAACTGTTTCGTGCCGCCTATTTGCTAGCAACGGAAAATGGCGGACGCTTCACTCCGACGTTGGAGCGCCTGGCACGAGTTACTCGCGATAGAGTCGCTCTTATAAATGCAGCAAGGGTTAGTACTTCGACCATGCGAATGACCTCCAACATCCTACTTGTTCTGACACCACTGATCTTAGGAGTCGTATCGCTGCGCTCAGAAACGTTTTGGAGCACCCTAATAGAAGACCCAACTGCAAACACTGCCGCGGCAATTGGTCTCACCGCTATTGGGGCGGGCTATTTTTGGGTGCGTTGCTTGAGCGCTTTTAAGCCATGATGACACCGCTGACTTTCATAATCGGAGCAAGCAGCTTGTGGGTGTTTAGCCTTTTGCTGGACCGTCGCACGGCTGCGATGAAACAGTTCGAGCAGCTTGAGCAAATGGTTGTCGGAAAAGCGGTAGTAGGAGTTTGCCAGGAAGGCTGCCGCAATCAGCAAAGAATTTACTTAAAAGGGTTGTCCGATCGTTTGGGTAGGGCAGCTTACTTCAGTAAGTCGGAGCGAAAGCAAGCAGTGTTGCTCTTTATGGCGACCGTGTCATTTACGACCGCTATTGGCGCTGTGGTTGGGCTGGCAGAAGAGTCATTCACCATGGGGGCAGCATTGAGCCTTGTGGGTCTATATATCGGATGTATGCTGATTTTGTACTACTTGCGATGGCGAGCCGCCAATCTAGAGCGGCAGATAATGTACGGCGCACCTCTTCTAGTAGAGTCTCTAATACTTTTGGTTGAGAGCGGACTCGGAATACTACCGGCTCTTCATGAAATTGTTTCAACCGGGAATCGGAGCAATAGGGATCCGATTAAACGCGTTATCGGTGAAGTGTACGAGCTCTCTGCTGCCGGGATGTCGTTTGGGAATTCGCTGAAATCAGTTTCGGACTGTGTACCCCACAGAGTGCTTCGACACATACTGCTGCACCTAGACATTTCGGGCAACGAGGGCGGCGAGTTGGTGCCGGCGCTTCGAAGTCTTGGCGACCATGCACACAACGAATGGAAGACGTCTGTCGAATCGAGAGTCAAACGTCTTGAGAATTTCATAGTATTTCCGGTTTTCCTTTCGATAATGGGCTTGATGTGTCTGGTCGCTGCGGCTCCGCTTGCGCCGCTTCTGGAAGTTGTTCATTCATTAGATTCCAACGATAACGCGTTCAATTCGGGAGTGGAGCAGCCGAATAATGATTAACTTTTTTAAATCGAGACTGCTGCTCAAGACACCCAGTTCTATGGGAGAAGCGTTGGCGCAGCTTGTTGACAGATATCGAATTAAAGGTGTCGGAAAGAAGGATTTGCTTGATCTGCAGCTTTACGAGCTTTTAGAGAAGCAGCTTGGATACGAGCTGCCTCGTGCCATCGCATGTATGGTGCGGCTAAGTTTTAGTGAGCAGTGTCATATTCCAGCCAAACGGCTTATCCATATCTGTGGTTTGGACGAGCAGGTACTGAGACGCGAACGAGTATTGCCTCAGCGGCCGTTGGACGCTGGTAGTGCATTTCGAATTGTCATTGCTGACCCTTGGCGGGTTGCATTTAGCGAATTCGCGGCTAGGGGAATTAATGTTTCGGTCGCATCGGCCTCGCAAATTGAAAGCGCTTGGGCCGCCTATTTCCGAGTTAAGGCTGATGAAGCACGGCAGCAGTCCGAGGCGGCGCATAATTTTCTTCTTGAAAGGTTAGTAAAAGATTGTGAGGCGCTCGGTGCGGATGAGTTTTCGGTTAAGTCGGCATCATCTACCCGGTACGAGGTGCAAGCAAACAAGAAAACCTACTCCGGTAAGCTGCCAGCGGGTTTGTCCTCGCGGCTAGTCGTAGCGGCGGACAACGAGACAGCACTAAACATTAATGGGCACACGCTAACAGCGCAGTGGAGAGATCCATCCCAGAATAAGCACCTTGTGGTGAGCTGGCGCAAAGGGCGAGTAGCTATAGATGAAAGACGTATTTCTGCGAGTCAGAAGTCCGTTCTTGAGCATTCAGACGGGCCCTATGAACAGTCAAACAAAACAGTTCTGCTCGTTGAGGACGACGATCGATTTGGCTTAATACTTTGCAAACTTTTCTCTTCGAAGGGCTATAGAGTGGTGCGAAAAGCCAATGGAATAGACGCTCTAAGTTGGATTAATTCAGCCATCGAGGAACCGTTGCTTGTCGTATGCGACATTCATATGCCCGGATTGGACGGGATAGAGCTTACTACTAAGCTGCGGCAACTTAACTGCGCTATGCCGATCCTAATGCTGACTTCGGACGACAGCGACCGAGTCGATATCGACGCCGCCGCAGGTGGCGCTGATTTAGTTGTTCGCAAATGCTCAAGCCCGGAAATACTGCTTGCATGGTCGGAGAACCTCATCCAGCGCTTCCAGCGAAAACCCGATGTGTTGGAGCACGTGCACTGAGATGATTTTCGAGTCCGCCTGGAATCAGCATTATCTTGCTTTAGGGATGCTGCTATCAACCATCGCATCGCTTGTTCTTCTGAGGCTCGTGGTTGGTGCGGGTGCGGACATGTCTCAGCTACGGAAAGCTGTCACGAGCGTGCTGCGCGGGGTGCCGTTGTCAGCGAAGAATCATTTCACCTTCAGACAAGCGGACGAGCTATGGCACTTGATAAAGACAGTGGGTTTCGAGCGTGTAAGGGGTATTAACGAGGCAAATAACCTTGTTCACGCATGGAAAAGCAGCGCCCCTCAGGCTGACGGCTTTCTGACAGACGAACAGGCGTCACTGGCTCTGCTTGAGAGCATATGCTGCCAGCTCGATCCAGAGGTAGTAGCAGCTGCTTTTGTTCGGCGAAGTGCAGTATGCGGAAGGCTGCAAATCACAGCCTTTTACGGGCTGTATCAGCGACGTCTGAGCGAGCCGATTCTGGCT
>JAUIIP010000100.1 GCA_030431555.1 bacterium | reverse complement strand
GGCTAGGGAGTTTGGAGTCGCTCATCGCAGCGCCTCGGTTGACGAGCTGCTGGCCCAGAAGCTTGATGCGGTTTGGATCTGCTCCCCGAACAAGCTGCATTTAGAGCAAGCCCTCAGCGTCATTGCCACAAAGCGTCATGTATTAATCGAAAAGCCGGCGGCACTCACCGAGGAGCAAGTTGTTCAAATTGCGGCTGCCGCAAAGAAGGCGGGTGTTTTTGCTGGTGTCGGATATTGCTGCAGATACAGTCCTAGTGTTGCTGCGGCAAAGGCCTCGACCTCACGGTTGGGCGAAATTGTTCATGTCGACTGCGCGCTGACAGTCGATCGGAGTGTTCGCAAATACGAGCCATGGATGCTGGAGCCTGAGGAGCAGGGCACAGGAGTTTTGTACGATCTTGGCTGTCACGCACTCGATCTACTTTTATTTCTCGGAGGTGATCACTGGGAAGTGCGCTGGGCGTCAAAAAGCGATCATACTGCCAGCGTCGGCGGGGAAGAGGCAGCTATCCCGGGCAGCGTTAACATACAGCTAAGCGACGGCAGCGGCAGAAAAACAGCCTCTGTTTTTGTCAGCCACCAAGCCTCACGTTGTTCTGAAGTGAAAATAATCGGCACGCGGGGAACAATGGTCCTCGGCTTCCCCTTTGGTAAGGATTCCCTTCAGAGCCTGACGTTCATATCGGCGGAGCAGGTGCCCCAGACCCGATTTTTCGCAGATGCTGATGTGCAGCTGGAGTTCGTTGAGGCGTTTGTGACCGCCTGCGAAGTAGGGGATTCTGACTCGTTTCCGACGATTGATCAATCTGTAGTCGTTCATCGATGGATGGACCAAGCACGAAGGATATACAATGACGACCAATGCTAAACCTTTGCTCTCGCTGCAGGCTCAGGCACTTCAACCGCCCAGTCTGAGAGAGATAACACTGCGAGTGGCCGCTGTCTCCGGCATCAATCTCGGCCAGGGAGTATGCCAGCTGCCGACTCCCCAGTTTGTTTGCGATGCGGCCGGGCAGGCCGTGCAGGAAGGAATAAATCGCTACACGAATCCGCGAGGTTTGGAATCTCTCAGGCGGGCGCTTGCGCGCAAGCTTAAGCACTACAACAAAATTGATGCAGATCCGGAGAGTGAGATCTTAGTGACCAGCGGTTCTACCGGAGCGTTTGAAGCAGTTTGCGCAATGCTCATTAACCCGGGTGACGAGGTTGTTAATTTTGCACCGTATTACCCGTACCATCAAAATGCGCTTCGCCGCTACGGCGCCGACGTGAAGATCGTCAAACTTAACTCGCCGGAATATAGGCTCGACGCGGCTGTGCTCGAAGAGGCTTGCAGCCCCAAGACAAAGTTCATTCTGGTTAATACTCCAGCTAATCCGACCGGCAAGGTATTCAATGAATCTGAGCTGGGTGTCATTGCCGAAGTCGCAAAACGCTGCGGTGCCTTGGTCGTGACGGACGAAATTTACGAATACATGGTTTTTGACGGTCATAGGCATGTTTCACCAGCCAGTTTGCCGGAGCTGCAAGGGCGAACAATTACCATCGGCGGCTACTCCAAAACCTTCGCGATTACCGGCTGGAGAATCGGGTATGCGGTCATGCCTGCTGAATTGGCCTCGAAGGCAGCGGCGCTGCTGGACAGTATTTACGTCTGTCCGCCAGCTCCACTTCAGGAAGCTGTGGCGCGTGGAATTGAGGAATTTGATGACGACTTCTACCGCAGGCTGTGTGAAGAGTACCGGCGAAAGCGCGATTTCTTCTGCGAAGGGCTGCGGTCTGTGGGGCTTAACCCCGTGATTCCTCAGGGTTCTTACTACATAGTTGCAGATTTTGCCGATAAATTTCGTCAATATGACAGTAAGAGCTTTGTTGATATGATGATAGAACGGGCCCGGGTGGGCGCTGTTCCAAGTAGTGATTTTGTAGAGAATGATGCGCCGGAACAATGGGTGAGATTTTGCGTGTCAGTTGCCGATAACATCCTAGAGCAGGCCGTCGAAAATCTTCAGGCTCTATCAGCTTAGTTTTAGCGGGTTTTTATCAGTCGAATGAAAATCAAATTTCTGGTCCTTATTAATTCGCTTAGCCTGCTGGCAGTTTTGCTTGCCGCCGTTCCGGTATTCGCCGCGGACGAGCCAAAGGGAGGGCTTGAGGTTCCGGAGCGGATTGAGGTTTTTAGAATCTATCCTTGTCGGCATTGCGACGAATTGGAGGCCTTCTTTACTCGCGAAGGCATTCCTTATCAGCTTTATGATCTGCGAAAAGACAAAAATGCCGAGTCAGATTACATCCGAAATATAGGCAGGGGCCTGTTGCCTGTCACCCGGGTCAAGAATCGCCATGTGCGTGGATTCAAGCCTCTTCAAGTTCTAAAACTAATTCAAGGCGAAGAAATCGACCCGCCTGCGCCGGACGAGGTTACGATGCCGGCCGGAAGTGCAGACGCGCCTGAAGTGCCTAAAGCATCGCCGCAAGAGACTGCCGCTCAGCAATTCCAGAATTTGAAGGATACAATGGAGCGGGTGATGGCTCACTACGACCAAGTCGGAAAGCGTTTCGGCGGTGAAGATTTGCTGCTCTACACTGAGATGGCCCGTCCGGAGATCGAATTCAAAGTGATCGACAACTATGCGGGTAACGCTAAGGTTTTGGATCAGCTGTCGACTGGTCGTCAAAAGGCACACTACAATAAGACTGTGCACAAATACGTAAACCTCGCCCGCCGCAAGGTTCGCAAACGACATGGGCGTATGATTGCGATAAATGAGCGTCTGCTAAAAAAGTGGAAGGAGCCGCTTGAGCAGGAGCTGCGCGCCAAGTATGACGAGATTTCATCGGCGATGCTGTCAGCAGAACTTGCAAAAGCTGATGCGGCTGCAGCCGCCGAGGAGGGTGCAGAGAAGCAAGCAAGCGAAGGAAAGACGGCAGGTGCTAAAGCTTTGCAAGTCAAACCCACTGCACAGCCGAGTGCGCAGAAGCCAAAACAACCCCCCAAACCCGAAGAGATTATTATTGTGCGTTAGGCGCTTAGTTTGTCCCCTCGGGGAAAATATTCGCGCCATCTGGAATCTACCAGTTTCCGTGTTTCAGGATCGCACTCCAGTTCGTCCGGATAACTGGGTTTCATTCTCGCATCGATTACAATTGGCGCATCCAACGCCGGATGGAAGCGATGCAGTATAGTAGCTCGAGCGCTTATATCGGCTGCAGGCTCAAAGCGCGTGAATGTAGTCCACAGAAAATCGGACGCGCTTCTAGTTGCTTCTTCCGCGTTGTCGCAAAGGACAACAAGCGGCCATTCACGAAAAACAGAAGACTTGGCGATTCTCTCGGCAATCTCGGGTTCGTCAGAATAGCTCGGTCCGCTTAAAACTAGACAGCCTCCGCAAAATACTCTGGCGCTGCTGACAAATCTCGGCAGGTCATGGGAGAATTCTCGAGGAAGCTCTCGAATGGGCTCGCCCATTCCCAGCAACACTCCTTTACTACCCTCATTTACCACCGGTCCGGTGTAGTCGAGAGTGTCCATGGAGAGATTAGAAAAAATATAGAGGTCGGTTCTAAAATCGGCTCTAGCCAAAATGTGTTCCAGCACACTAGGGAAGTCGCGAAGATCCATCGGCTTGTCGGTTGCGAGCAGGAACTTGGTCAATGCAAGTTGTCCCTCTCCGAGTATCCGGAATGCCGAGACCATTGCCTCGCGCTTGTAACGGTCGCGCACGACCGCGGCAGCTAATGAATGGAATCCTGTCTCGCCGTAGCTCCATAAATCTCGGACGGCAGGCATCACTAGCGGGAAGAGTGGAGAAAGCAGCTCCTGAAGATAGTCTCCGATGTAAAAATCTTCCTGCCGAGGTTTGCCGACCACTGTCGCCGGATAGATTGGCTTCTTTCTCCTAAACAGTCTAGAGCAGCGAAACAAAGGGTAATCGTGTTTAAGCGAGTAGTATCCGTAATGGTCGCCAAACGGACCTTCGGGATGCATCTCGCCTGGTGTAACCGTGCCACTCAGCACAAACTCGGCGTCTGCCAGCAGCGGCAGAGGGGACTTTGGGTGTGTGGTCATGCGGACCTTGCCGCCAAGCAAGAGTGAGCAAAGCATAAGTTCAGGGACATTTTCGGGCAGCGGGGCGATGGCTGAAATAATCGCTGCCGGAGGCCCACCGACCGAGATGGAGACCGGCAGCGGCTGATTAAGCTCCGCCGCGGCAGCCAGGTGATACCCGCCGCCTTTGCCGATTTGCATGTGCAGTCCGGTAGTATCGTCTGTGAAAATCTGTATGCGGTACATGCCAAGATTGTGAATGCCCGTTTGCGGATGCTCCGTATAGACCAGAGGCAGTGTGATAAAAGGACCGCCATCTTCTATCCACGTCTTGAGAGCAGGCAGCCGACTTAACTGAGGAGGTTCGTCAATCACTTCGAGGCAGGGGCCGGAGGAAAGGGAGCGTGTGCCAACTCGCGCAAGCTTGAGCAGAGTGCTGCGTTTAGACCATAAAGCTCCGACGCTTGGGGGCATCAGTTCCTCGGGGAGTTTAGCGACTTCAGCAATCAGCTTCTGCGGTTCACGCCCGAAAACTAAATCGACCCTGTCATTTGTGCCGAACAAGTTGGTCGCCACCGGAAACGGGCTGCCGGCGACATTAGTAAACAGAAGTGCGGGACCTCCTGCCTCAATTACTCTACGATGGATCTCTGCAAGTTCCAGATTGCTGCTGACAGGTGCATCGATCTCCAACAAGTCCCCGTCCTTGCGCAGGGCAGTGATGTAAGACTGTATGTCCGTAAATGAATGGTTCTGACTCATAAGGAATGAACTTTATCCGACTGCCCAACTATCTCCCGGTTCGGGCACCATAACAGAAAAATGCAGGTTCGCGGCAAGTGCCATATAGTCCACTTTTCTTTCGGCTCTCTCCGATTCAAGCAGGTGAACGCACGCCAGCGCCCTAAGTGTGGGACAGGACTTGGCGCAGTACTCGACGACATTGCGTGCTGATTCATGAGTTTCGTAGGGTTCCTCAAGCGTGCAGGCGTCGTGAACAAGTAGCTGGCAGTCCGTAAATAAATCTCTAGACTCGTCCGACAAAGCACCATCGCCGCTGATGCCGATCACTGCGTCGTTATCGGATATTTTTACCGCGTAATTGCTTCTGCCATGTGCAGTCTTCGCGAATTCAAGCTGCATGCCGCCAAAGCGCAGAGGGTTGATACTTTCAATAAACTCCAGCTCGAAGCTTAAACGGTCAATGACGGACGGGTAGGCCATGCGCAGCAAGCCCAACAAAAACTCCTTGGTGCCGGGCTGACCTATAATCTGCAGCGCGTCGCGCCGACCCTGTTTTTCCAAAGCTAATATAAGAAAAGGAAAGCCGAAGCTGTGATCCCCGTGGAAGTGGGTTAAGTAAATTCCGTCGATCTGGGTGATTGCATCCGGATGCTCAAATAAGCGGCGAGGAATGTCGTAGCCGCAGTCGACCAGTAGATTCTTGGAACCCCGTACGAAGAATGAACAATTGGACATCATAGTGTCCAGTGCATTGCCGGTTCCGATGAATTCAAGCCTCATCAAATCTGCTCAAATTGGCTAGCGGAGCAGCTTGCTTGCAAGCTGGTCGCTGCCGAAAATGGAGTCGCCGTCTATCAGCCAGCCGCGGCCGACCCAAGATAGCTGAACAACGATTTGGGGACTTTCCGGCTCTTTGTATTTTCGAAAATAAACCTTTGCGGCTGTGCGCGCGGTATTGGACTTAACGTCCATCAGGTCTAAATTGACCAGCGGATGAGCTGCCGGAGGGATTTTGCTGAGCGTAGAACTAAGCGCTTCGAGCTGGTCGTAGTAATCCGGTTTAGTGAATTCGCCCGATTTCGAGTCGAGATAATCGTCCCAGAGAACCACGCCCTCTATGTGTTTCCAGTCGCCGCGTACTACGTGATTGAGATAGTCGGCACTCACACGAACGACAACCTGCTGGAACTCAACGGTTGGTGGGTCCTCCCATCCGGTAAAAATTCCGGTAAACGAACTACAACCATTTAGAGGAAGTGCAACGAATAAAACTAACAGAATCAAGCTGCGCATAGTTCCTGTTTCCTAGAGCCAATTGCCGTCCTTAGGCACGTATTTCTCGGGTAGTGAGCTTTTGAAGAATGCTCGCTTACTTTGCATACAGTTGAAATACACTATGTGCTTTAAGGCAGCGACACCATCTTTCCAAGTAATCTTCTTGCCCTCGATATAATTGCGCGGGAAATAGGAAATCGGCAGCTCCATCACGCGCAGCTTCAATCGGGCAATTTTGGCAGTAATTTCCGGCTCGAAGCCGAAGCGCTGAGATTCCAAATTAATGTTCTTGATGACGTCGGCGCGGAAAATTTTATAGCAGGTTTCCATGTCGCTTAAGTAAAGACCACTGAGCAAGTTGCTGCACATCGTAAGTAGTCTGTTAATTAAGTAGTGAAATGTTCGGTGTACCTGCTCGCTGCGCTTGAATCTCGAACCAAAAACCACATCGGCGCGTCCGGCGACGATCGGTTCCAGCAGCTTGGGCAAGTCCTCTATGTCGTATTCGAAGTCAGCGTCCTGCACGCAAACGATATCACCTGATGCAGCTTCGATCCCGGTGTGGACTGCCGCACCTTTGCCCTTGTTATGTTCGTGCTTAATGATCTGCGTTCTAGAGGAAAACTCGAAAGCGTTTAAGATTTCGAAAGAATTGTCTCGTGAGCAATCGTCGACGATGACCAGTTCTTTATCCAGCGAGAACTCAAAGGGGTCGATCCAGCGCAAAAACTCTTCCAAATGGCCGGCCTCATTGTAAACTGGGATGACAATGCTAAGCAGTTTGGGTTTCAAGGCCGGGTCGTCCGTCTTGCTTGAACTCATTGTTTCTGTCTCGCCTTCTGTGCTGATTTCTAGCGCTGTATTTTCCATCACTGCTGGTTGCTCACCAGTCTAATATCTTCATTCCTCTGCTGAGCGGAAGCCTCTCCGCCTGCCTGCAGTTCAAGCTTGCGCGTGCGCGTCAAAAGATCCTCAATCAGCGCGCGGTTAACGGCAAGCAGATCTCCGATAATGCCCAAAAACAATAACTGAAAAGCAATTACCAAGAGGACCCCGCCAACAACGACTGACTGAATGTGGCCGTCTGCCTCTGCCGGGACGAACAGATAGAAATAACCGAATCTTCCTAAAAGCCCAAGGGCAGGAAGCGCGAATAATGCTGAGAGCACAGCGAATGTCTTCGCCGGACTATGCATTGTCGATAGCCGCAAAATAGTGAGCCCTGACTTGCGGACTTTGCTAACAGAACTGGTAATTAACCTAGATTCACGCGTCTTTTCGTTAGGGCTAATCGGAAGCCATACTACTTCAAGGCCCTTTTGGTGGGCCTGCATCAAGGTGTCGACCGTATAAGTATAATTAGTCATAACGTGGATTCGCAGCAGCGCGCTTCGGCTGTAAGCGCGAAAGCCGCTGACAGCATCTTTAACGGGCTGGCCGGTCAGAAAGCCGACAGTTGCGCTGCCGAGCTTTTGCAAAAACTGCTTTGCTTTTGAGAATCCTTTGAAATGGGAAGGGTCTCGGTCGCCTATGACGACATCCGCATATCCATCAACAATTGGCCGAACAAGATCCGCTATTCGCTCCGAAGGATACTGATTATCTCCGTCGGTATTGACCACAATGTCAGCTCCAAGGGCCAGGGCGTTGTCTATGCCCCTCTTGAATGCTCTTCCGAGCCAGCGGCGGTTCTTCCCGGAGACCTGAACGATGTGGTGCACTCCCAGTTGTTTGGCAACTTCCACTGTTCTGTCCGTCGAACCGTCATCGATCACCTGGTACTCAATGCAGTCGATCCCCTCGATGCGCTCAGGCATCTTCTCGAACACGAGAGGCAGGGTTTGCTCCTCATTGAAGCAGGGGATCTGGATGACTAATTTCATGGCTCTTTAATAGCTTTTTTGTCTTGAAGCGTAAAGCTGAGCCGGGGAGCTTTGGCAAAGCCGGTCTGGCCGTGCTAGATGCTCTATATGACTGATTCCACTAGTAATCTGGGCTGCGCGCAAAGTGCTATTTCCCGGGCTGATCGCGAGCGCCTGCTCGGGCAAAGCGGGCTCGTTGTTTGGTTTACCGGCTTGAGCGGCTCAGGCAAAAGCAGTTTGGCAATAAAGACAGAGGCGGAGCTTAGTGCTAGAGGCCGCCTCTGCTACCGGCTGGATGGCGATGTGCTGCGCGCAGGGCTCTGCTCCGATCTTAGTTTCTCCGACAAAGATCGGCGAGAGAACATACGCAGGGCAGGGGAGGCGGCTGCTCTGCTGGCCGATGCAGGACTTATTGTGCTCTGTTCGTTCATATCGCCCTTTGCCGCTGACCGTTCCCGGGTACGAGAGCTGGTCGGTCTCAAGCGCTTTTACGAAGTATTCGTTGATGCACCTCTGGCAGTTTGTGAGACTCGGGATCCCAAGGGCCTCTACCGATTGGCGCGCCGCGGCGAGATAACGTCTTTTACAGGAATCGATTCAGCCTATGAGCAGCCGGTTAACCCCGAGCTGCATTTGAAAACCGACGAACTCGGCATTGACCAATGTACGGCGCAGATACTTAAAATGCTCAATTATTCTGGGTGAGCCGAGTTTTGTAGTCTTCGGCACGATATTTCTCGATTGCTCCCATCGGATCTCCGACGAAGGCAAATTCCCCGCGCGAGAGCAGTCCGATTTGATCGGCCATATTAGAGAGATTGCCGAGGGCGTGGCTGACGATAACAATTGTATTCCCCGAGGCTAAGAAGCGCTCGAAAACTTTTTCGCACTTCTTGCGAAACCTTTCATCTCCGACTCCGAGAACCTCATCAACCAGCAGTACGTCAGGATTGCGATCCGCTGCGACTGCAAAACCGAGACGCGCAAACATTCCCGAAGAATAGTACTTAATCGGAGTGGTTGCGAACTCTTCGAGTTCGGCAAATTCTAAGATCTCAGGAATTCGCTTTTTGATTTCGGCGCGCGGCTTCTTATGCAAAGCACCGCTCAGATAAATATTTTCGATCGCGTTCAGCTCAGCATCAAAGCCTGCTCCGAGCTGAATCAGCGAGTCAATCCTACCGTGCACCTTTACTGAGCCGGCGGTCGGAGGGAGAACTCCTGCCATTACTTTGAGCAAGGTGCTCTTTCCGGCGCCGTTGCTTCCGATAATCCCGAAGACTTGTCCTTTGGGAATCTTCAGCGATACCCCAGAAAGGGCATTAAAGGTTTCGTAGTAACGAAACTTTCTATGTTTTACTGCGCCGATAACTGTTTCTTTAAGGGTTGTCGGCCGCTCTTTATAGGAGCGGTAGGCAACAGTTACATTCTCCAGCTCAACAGCATACTGTTCGGGAGCCGGTGCAACGTCGTTGGAGCCGTCAAACTGCGGGGCATCAGAGGTGTTCACGGCATTTGCTGGTGATGCGGTCACGGGATAATCCTAGATAAAATACACAAACTTGTCGTCTGCTTTGTTGAAAGCATAAAGACCCAAACCAAGTACGACGACCGAGCCGCTTAGGTTCAACAAATATGTTTCAAGATTAGGCAAGGTGCCGAAGTAAAGCAGTTCGCGAATACCTTCAATAATTCCGAACATCGGGTTCAAGACCACGTACTTGACCAGCCACGGCGGAAGCATGTCACGCGCGTAGAGAATCGGGCAAAGGAAATACATCGCTCGCAGCAGGACATCAGTGAGATGTGCCGTGTCTTCGAAAAATACGTTAGAGACGGCGAGTAAAAGCCCCAGCCCCATGCTGAAGAAAAATAGCGGTATCAGCATCAAAGGAAAGAGGAATATCGACGAATGAATAGGATGACCGGTGAACCACATGACAAGCAGCAGCGGAATAAAAGCCAGGAAAAGATCGACGAAGTTATAAAACGATGAAGAAACAGAGAAGATATATTTCGGAATAGGGAGCTGATCGATTATCTTGGCGTTTTGCCGAATAGTCCCGATACAGGACTTCACCGTTCCATTGAAATAGGTCCAGGGAAGCAGCGCGCAAAAAAGAAACACTGCATAATTTTCGACCCGCCCTTTCATGATTGATGAAAAGACAACCGTCAGAATGATCATCATCAAGAGCGGGTTAAGCATGCTCCACAAATAGCCAAGCGACGAGCGCTTATACTTCTTGCGAAGATCTCTAAAGACGGACTCTTTCAAATACTCGCGGTAATCGTAGATCGAGTAGAAAAAGTTTCCGTAAAGGGCGGTGGCGGTCATCGGCCTACTACAGCTCTGGTCAAAGTAAACTAAGGGGAGTCCTTAGGGGGATATTAATAATACAATTCAGGTCAAAAATCGCCCCTCAGGGTAAATTAAACAAGGGCTAGTTGTCCAGTAGGTCTAAGTCGTCGATAATTCAGACTATTTAGCTCTCTACGGGGCAGGAGGCTGCAATTAGCCCCCTGCTCCTTAAACTCTCTCACGAGACAGGAATTAACGTTTCTTGGAGTACTGGTTCGAAATCGAGTGGAGAGGTCGAAAGGATTCTATACTGCGTAACCTTCGCCCGAACCTGGTCTCGAGCACCATTGTGAATGATCTTCACGGCCCCATAATCGCTGGCGTTGCTGATTGCATCATGGATGCTGAAGTCAGCACGCTTTACAGACTCCGTCGGCTCAATATCAATCGTAAATGGGATTTCCACAGTAGTGCCGCCGTTGGTTCGGGTGATAAAAATGATGCCTTTTACAGAGTCGGTAAAAATGTTCGCGCCGGAGTTTGTAACAGTTATCTCAAGGTAGTTGAATCCAGCAGATATAGTATTAAATCCACCCAGCAGACTTGTTTCTTCGCAGAGAGCTCGGGCTGTGGCGGTAGCGCTTACTGTAAGCAGTGCATCCGCGGAGGAAGTGGAGTCACCTTCGTGCCAGCAAACTCGCTTGTTATTGGAACTAGTCGTCGTGGAGAGGCTAAGTTCAGGTGAGTTTAGGCCGCGGCTTCCCAAGGTAGACCCCAAGCTGGACGAACCATTAATACTTGAAAACGATATGGGAGTACCTCCTGTGCTAAGAGCGCTTTGAAGAGAGCAGCAATAGCTGCGATCAGGATAAGCGGTAATCGTAATTTTATCACCACCGACAAAAGAAATCGTCTGGCCAGCTCCCAAGGACAGATCATACGTCGTTTGCGCAAACGCATGACGGGAGCCAAGATGGCTGCTGATTAACGAGAACATTGCGACCCCAAGACCGAATCGCACCGCTTTGGCATATAATTTCATAGTTTATCTCCTTTTCTTCTTATATTTTGCAGCTTGAACAATGCTCAAACACCATTTTCCTTAGAATATTTTCGCCGAACTCCCGGCACTAAGTACTCGTGAAACGCTCGTTCGCGATCGAACTCCGGCTTCCAGCCCCAATCCGCACGGGCCGCACTGTCGTTGGTATCCATCGGCCAGGTTTGAATTAGCTTCGTTCTCCACTCGACCGGTTCGAAGTAGATGTGTGCTTCGGGGAAGGCTTTC
>JAUIIP010000099.1 GCA_030431555.1 bacterium | reverse complement strand
TGATGGTCTTTCCGAAAACGCGTACTATCCGCGCAATTCTACAAAGCCTCAGCCCTTTGCATTCGGGACAAACGCGCCGTTCCATGAATTGTGCGGCAAACTCTCTACTCTTTTCACTTTCCGCTTCGTGGTACCTGCGTTTTATGTTCGGTATGACCCCTTCGAAAACTGCGCTGCGGCTGCGCCGCCTTCCGCGATACTTAAAATCACCCTTTTCATCTCCTGATCCAAAGAGGACTACTTGCTTGAACTTGTCGGGCAGCTTCTTCCAAGGAGTTTCTTCTGAAACCTCGTAATGAGCGCACAAGCGCTTTAAGGTTCGTTTGTACATCGAGTCGAGTTTCGGTCGGGTGCTCCACGGCAGCACAGCGCCTTTCTTAATTGAAAGCGCCGGGTCCGGCACAACAGTTTCCGGATTGACTTCCATCACAGTACCCAAGCCGTGACATTCCGGGCAGGCGCCGACGGGGCTATTGAAAGAGAAAAGCTGCGGCTGGAGTTCGGGAAAGCGCAAGCCGCAGTCAGCGCAGCTAAAATCCTCGGAAAAGCGCTCCTCCCTTAATTCTGAATTTGGTTCCTCAATTAACAGCGTTAGTTTGCCGTCACCGGTTCTAAGCGCTAACTCAACAGAGTCGGTAGAACGATTTGAGGTTTCTGCGCTAGCTATTAAGCGATCGACAACTACCTCAACAACGAAGCTGTCCCCCTTGGGCAAGCTTTCTTCCTCGTCGAGGTGAACCAACTCGCCATTGATTCGAGCGCGAACGAAGCCTTTGGCTCTGAGCTGATCCAAGGTTTTCTTAACTGAACGCCGCGAAACTTCAGCGACCGGCGCTAGAATTTGTATCCTGCTGTCTCGCGGCAGCTTGCTCATCGCATCTACGATATCCTGCGGCGACTGCCGAGTTATCGGACGATCGAACTTGTCGCACCACGGAGTTCCTGCTCTAGCGAATAGGACTCGCATGAAATCATAAATTTCGGTGATAGTACCAACAGTGGATCGAGGATTTCGCCCCGTTGTGCGCTGTTCAATTGCAATTGCTGGACTTAAGCCTTCGATCGAATCGACCTGCGGCTTAGCGGCCTGCTCAAGGAACTGTCTGGCGTAGGTCGACAAGCTTTCTACGAATCTGCGCTGAGCTTCCGCATAGATTGTATCGAAGGCGAGTGAGCTTTTGCCGGAGCCGCTTGGACCCGTGATTACTACCAGCTTGTTGCGCTGGATCTCGACGTCAATCCGCTTAAGGTTGTGCTCTGCCGCGCCGCGGATATTGATATACTCGGGTGAAGCCAAATTGCCTCTAAGGTCGCTTTCCAGTTCTATTTTCTTAGTATTCAAGGGTTTAGCAAGCGAGAAGGGGGCAAAACAAGTCGATTCGTCCGATTTTGTCGTTTAATTATAAGATGTTAGTATGTGGGAAGGGCCGGTTGACACAGTGAAGGGGTGGTGATACCTAGTCTAGTCCGCGATTTAAAGGGGATTTAACCAATGGCCAAGGCCAATACTGAAATAGTTTTTCTCGTGTCCAGCGCTGGGACGGGGCACTTCTATAGTGTTAAAAAGAACCGCCGTAAGGCCAAGTTGTCGTTCAATAAGTACGACCCGATTGCGCGTAAGCACGTATTGTACGAAGAGAAGAAGCTTAGCAAAGCAAAGCGAAGTTAGTTAGATGGCTAAAAAGAGCAAAATTGCAAAGAACCTTAAGCGTATAAAGATGGTAGCTCGCTACGCTGAGCGCCGAGCTGAGCTTAAGGAGTTGATTCGCAGCCCTCAAACGCCGGAAGACCAGCGTGAAGAAGCAATGCGCAAGTTCCATGCTTTGCCGCGTGATTCAAGCCGTATCCGCATCAGAAACCGCTGCCACTTAACCGGAAGGCCGCGCGGCAACTACCGCAAATTCGGTCTTTGCCGTATCGCGCTTCGAGAACGTGCACTGCGCGGTGAGCTGCCGGGCGTAACGAAGTCTAGTTGGTAGAAAGTTTCAGGTAAGCCGTCATGAGAAAGGAAATACATCCGGAGAATTATCGCTACGTAGTGTTCGAAGACACTTCTGCCGGCACGCGTTTTTTGACCAGGTCAACGGTTGCAACCGATCGCACCACGACTTGGGATGACGGCCAAGAATACCCCTTATACCGGGTTGCCATATCAAGCTACTCACATCCGTTCTATACGGGTGAGCAAAAGCTTGTTGATACGGAAGGACGTATCGAGAAGTTTAAGAAGAAGTACGCTCGCAAGTAGCAGCAGAGTCCTCCAATAACCAGATATTTTGAGCTGCCGCAGGCGGAGTCGCCGCTTGTTATTTATCCGTAGACTCCAGCACCAAGGTTGTCTCGATTCGCACTTTGGTTCTTGCTGTCTTCGGGTCAGGGTTGACGACTTGCTCAACTTTTTTAAGTGCTTCACGCGGAAGCTCGGAAGCGCTTTCCACGAATACTCTCAGCAACGGCCTGCCTTCTCGTCGCAGGTAGGTGACGCGTTCGACTTTTGCGCTGCCGTAGGACTCAATTTGCCGACTAATATCGGCCACCAAGTGTTCCGGAGGGGCGCTCAGTTTCGAGGGGGCATGTGTTAGCTTTGATAGGAGTACAGATGCGAGCGGGACTGATAGCACCACCGACAGCAATACAAGTGAGAGGATAGTCCTGCCTGCCCATTTGCCACTGCGACCGGATTCGTTTCTTGATCGAACACCGCCGGCGTAAAAGCTAAGCGAAGCGCCGAGCACAATAGCTACCACGTTTGTTCCAAACAACAGAGCGGCGCCCTGCGCTATTCGCGTTTCTCCCATTCCCAGAGCGATCCCGGCAGTAGCGATTGGCGGGACAAGTGCTGCGGCGATTGCTACACCCGGCAACGCCGCGGAAAGTGTCGGGCGGGCAATGCAGTATGCAGCCGCTACACCTGAAAGGAATCCGATGAACATATCCAGCAGCGACGGGCTGCCACGGCTTGCCAGTTCCGGTGTAATTTCTGGAATTGGTATAACGGTTACCAAAGCCGTGCCGATTGCTAGAGCAAAAAAGAATCCGTACAAGATTGATCTGCTTGCAGCGAACAGCAGCGGCAGGTTGGCTTGAACTAGAGCTAGTCCAGCGCCTAGCAGTGGAGTCATCAGCGGCGCAACCAGCATCGCGCCAATCACTACGGCCGTGCTGCTTTGCAGCAGTCCGAGTCCGGCGATTGCAGTCGAGAGCCCGATCAACGCCATGAAATCGAAATTCCAGCGAGAGCCGCCTTCCAGATTTTCGATTAGTTCAATCCGATCCTGACGGGCGAGCTGCGGAACGGTAAGATCCAGCCAGTGCTCGATTCGGCGGCGGATCCGATCGCCAAGTGGGGCCGGGGCGCGGACAACGGCAATTGCGCTGTGCTCCTTGGTGCTGAGCAGGCGATCCGGAATAGTTCCAAAAAGCTGCTTGCGTATTGCACCTTTCTCCGATGCGCCTCCGATCACAAGGTCATGTTCCTGGGCTTCTTTGGCGATCGCAGTGTCCGGCCGATTCTCAAGCACGACTTTAGCAGTTAGTTTAAGCCCTTCGCTTACGTTAGCTTTCTCGATCGCCTTTTTGATGACGTGCTGCCCAACTTCTTCGGCATCCTGCACGACGGGCGGTTCTACATACAACACTGTGACGACGCAGTCGTCAGTGCTGATTTCATCTGCTAGTTTCAGCGCGGTGATGGCATGCTTGCCGCCTGAAACCGGAACTAAAATATTCTTATGTACCGGTGGGCTGGCGTCGCCGATGCGTGTGAGTACGATTTGGCAGGGAGCTTCGTCAAAAAGGCCCCTGGCAAGTTCGCTTTTTGGACTGCCCGAAGAGCTTTTTCGCTGCTTGGCGAGAATTAATAGTGAAGCGTTGGAATCCGCAACGTCTTTAAGTATGTCGTCTTTTGGATCATTGGTGCGGATTTTCTTTAGCTTTACCCAAGGCAGCTTATCGCCTTTAGAGTTTGCCTTAAGTTGCTTCACATTTTCGGCCGCTGCGGCAAGAACGCTTTCCTCCTGCGGGATTGTGTCTTCCAGCGTGAACTCGCGAATTTGGCGCTCGGCGCGGCTGGCAAACGGCTCGATGATCAGCAGGTCACAGCCGCGCTTTAGTGCGGTATTCCAACCCCAGGTTACCAGTGTCTCGGCTGCTACCTCCGAGGATATAAGCACAACAATGCTCATTAACTTGATGCTCCCTAAGCCTTTTATATCGCGCCGACGGCTCGCCAACTACGAAAAATTTAATCTTTTCAGGGGGATTTGCTAAGTGTTCCCAAAGCTTAACCGGCTGATTTATTTAGTCGATTTACCCAGCGGTGCATCTAAATAGCGCGGGTCCAAGCTCTGATGGGTTCATTGTTTAGTGGAATTCTAAATTCTTGCAGTCGTCTGTTGATGTGCCTTGCCGTACTCACGGCACTCTTTTGCCCTAATCGACTGGCGGCAGAGCGTTTAACTGAGGACGTGTTTCGACAGTACAAAAGTCGTGTCGTCCAGGTTCGGGTGATTGAACGTTCTTCGGGCTCCAAGTCGGGTATCGGCTCCGGTTTTTTTGTGTCGCAAGACGGTCATGTGGTGACCAACTATCATGTTATCGCCGACATAGTTAATGCCCCTCAGTCTTACCGCCTGGAGATTATTCTTCAGGACGGCAGTGTTCTGCCTGCGAAGCTGCTCGATTTAGACATTGTTCATGATCTTGCTCTTGTGTTTCTAGATGCTGAGACGAAGTCCTGGTTCGAGCTGTCCAAGGCCGACATCAGACGCGGTGCGCGCGTTTACTCCATCGGCAACCCGAGAGACTTAGGCTTTCACATCGTAGAGGGCACGTTTAATGGGAACATAGCAAACTCGCTCTATGAGAAGATTAACTTCACCGGGTCTCTGAATCCCGGAATGAGCGGTGGTCCTGCAATTACCGAACAAGGTGAGGTGATAGGAGTCAACGTGGCGACCCAGGGAAATCAGCTAAGCTTTCTCGTGCCCGTCGCTTTTGCTGAAAGACTGCTTTCGAGGACGCTTGAGCGAGGCGGACCAAATCCAATTCGATTTTCCGAGCAAGCTCGGCAGCAGCTAGTAGCCAATCAAGACGATTACATCAAGCGGCTCATCGCGAGCGATCACGAGAAAGTAGCGTTGGGTCGATACAGTGTCCCATCGAGCATCGGAAAAAGCTTTCGCTGTTGGGCGCAGGTGGACGACTCCCTTGAACAGCAGCCGTACAACTCGCTTTCGCACTATTGCTCCACCCAAGACAATATCTATATTTCCCGTAGATTAGCGACGGGCGCGGTCACCTTCCGCCACGAATTTCTCGAGTCGAAAGAGATGAATATGTTCCAATTTTACACACTTTACCAAGCGAAGCTTGAGCATATGGCTTGGAACCTGAGCGCAAAGGAAGAAGATGTGACTTCTTTTGACTGCCATAGCGACTTTATTAGGATCTCTGACGGCAAGTTTAAAGCAGCGCTTTGTGTCAGAGCATACAAGAAACTAGAAGGACTGTATGACGCAGTCTTTGTCAGCGCAGCCCTAAACGATAGCCATTCCGGTTTGCTCAGCAGCCTGGTAATGACAGGAGTTTCTTTTGAAAATGCCCTGAAGTTTTCCCGTGAGTTTGTCGGAGGCATAAGTTGGGAGAAGTAATCTTTGTCGAAATTCTGGACAAACACGACCGAGTTAAAGAGCGGCATCGTTGCGACTCTTTTCCAGTTACGATCGGGCGGTCTTACTCCAATGATGTGATTATTTCGGACTCCCAAGTGTGTCCAGAGCACGTGCGTCTAGTGCGAGACGAATCGGGACAAATTTGGGCGCAGGATTTGGGATCGGTTAACGGAGTTTTTCGGGCAGGCGCAATCGAAAAAGTGCCTCGGATACCGATAAAGTGCGACACGAAACTTCATATTGGTGCAACTACAGTCCGCTTCAGGACGCAGACCTATAGAGTCGCCGACACGGTTCCCAGCAGTATGCAGGGAGTATATTGGCGGAGCGGCTTTGTTTCACGAAGAAACGCTGCATTGGCGTCGTTGTTGATGGTTATTGTGACAATGTTGATCGTCTATCAGGGCTTCGTCGAAACACTTACACCGATGCGGTATTTTAATGCCGCACTTGCTGTCTTATTTCCGTCGATTTTGATGGTCTTGGTTTGGGCTGGTATCTGGTCATTGGTCAGCAGGGTCGTTCATAGCCGTTCGTATTTTACCGCGCATTTCATAATCGGCTTCCTGGCGATCAGTGCTTGGTTTTCACTTAGTATTACTGCCGATTACGTAAAGTTCGCTTTGGCCTCACCCTTAATTGGTTCACTTGTCGGCTACGCTGCAACATTCGCTGTGGTGACATCAGTCCTGTTCGGACATTTATCGTTCTGCTCAACGCGCTCGGTCTATTCCCGCTTGGCAGGATCCGGCGGTTTTGCGGGCTTGCTCGTCGGAGTGGCGTTTCTGATGAGCTACACCTCCGGAGAGGAGTTCTCAACGGAACTTGAGTTCGCGAAGGAGCTCAAGCCGCCGATGTTTGTGCTTGCACCGATTAAGGATCCCGACAAGTTCTTCGCAGATGCCGGTGAAATGAAACCAGGTAGTTTCGACTAATAAAAAAGGACAGCTTCCTCAGTTAGGAAACTGTCCTGATACTTAGAGAGGGCACTTAAGAGTTTCTATGCGCCTTTCTTCGTATCCCCGTCGCGGCTGCCAATTCCATTGCCTCCGCTTCCATTAGTTATCCCAGCATCTCTAAGGGGTGCAGTCAGACCGTTAATGTCTGAAGGGTCTAGACCTACTTCCTCCATTAGGGCATCAAGCAGGGGCGCTTGGGCACGGTATCTAAGAGCGCTGTTGACGACTTGGTCAGCCAAGTTGCCTCCAGCATTGTCACCTGAGCCCCCGGAGCCGCCGTATCCGGTTCCCGCTCCACCCAAGCCCTCAACTTGGTAAATCTTAATGCCTTCGATTGCCTCGATCGGACGCACACTCTCCCGGACGATTTCGGACAGGTTCTGAATCAGCGCAAGTTTAATCTGCATTTGGATTTGATCCATCGAAAGCAAGTTGTCCGCTTCGTGGCGTTTGCGCGTCCCGTCGGCATCTACCTGGTAGCGTTTCTCCGCAGCTTCTGCTCTCAGCACTTCCGCGTTTGCCTCACCCTCAGCGACAATTCGATGCTGATCTGATTGACCCTGAGCTTCTGTCCTACGCGCTTCCGCTTTATCTACGGCCGCCTGTTTCTCAGCTTCAGCCGCAACCGTAATGCTGATCGCGTCGCGTTCAGCCTGCTTTCGGGCTTCTACCAGTTCAATCAGCTTTTCCCGCTCCGCCCTTTCAGACTCTCGCGCAGTCATGACCTTTTCGTGAGCTTTGACTGCTTCGGCGCGAGCCTTGTCGGCCTCGGCCTCAGCAACCGACTGAGACTTCGATTTCTCGGCAATCGCAATTGCCTGATCCTGCCTCGCAAGTTCTATCGTTTTAACCTTATCGACATCAGCAGTTTCGACGGAGCGTTCACGCAGAATATCCGCTTCTCGAAGCCGGCGCTCTTTCTCGATTCGCTGCTCTTCGACTTGACGCTCAGCCTCAATTGCCGCCATGTCGACGCTTCGCTTTGCGACAATTCTAGCTTCTTGAGCTTCGCGGTCTTTTTCTGCCTGCTCACTTGCGATGTTCGCTGCCTGCTGAGCACGACGAACTTCGACCTCGCGCTGCTGCTCTAGGCGTGCGTATTCCTCAAGTTTCCTAATCTCGAGCGTCTTCTTTTCAGCTTCGAGGTTCTTGTCTGCGATCATTACCGCAGTGTCCTGCTCGATGTCATTGCGCTGCTTGCGCCTAGACTCGATTTCCTCAGTGAGCTTGGTCAAACCACTTGCGTCGAACGCGTTTTGCGGATTGAAGAACTCTCGGCTAGTCTGATCGAGTCCGGTGAGGGAGACCGTTTCAAGTTCCAACCCGTTCTTCAGCAAGTCTTCGCTTACGGCTCGCTGCACCTTCTGCACGAAATCGACTCGCTGTTCGTGCAGTTCCTCCATGCCCATTTCGGCAGCAACGGCACGCAGTGCATCAACAAATTTACCTTCAACGAGGTCTCGCAGCTGCGATGGGTTCATAGTTTTGCGTCCCAGCGTCTGGGCTGCGTCGGCGATGGCCTCGGTAGTAGGCTTTACACGAACATAGAATTCCGCTTGAACATCGACCCGCATTCGGTCTTTCGTGATCAGGGCGGCCTCATTGTGACGCCGGACTTCCAGTCTCAGCGTATTCATGTTTACCGGTATCGTTTCGTGAAGCACTGGAAGAACGAGCGCACCGCCGTTCATAATGACTCTTTGTCCGCCCATGCCGGTTCGAACGAAAGAAACTTCCTTAGACGCTCGGCAGTAGAGCTTTGCCAGAATCATCCCAATTGTGAACAGCGCAACGAGTATCGCACCGATCATGGCAAGGATTGCTGTTCCTCCGTCAAAAAGTTCCATTATTGTTTCTCCTATTGAGTGCTAAACTAACCTTAACTATCAACCAACGCGTCCGAGGTGTTTTTGATTGCCTGGAATATCGAGCCGCTGCGCTTAACCAGCAGCACCTGAGTTCCGGCCTCAAACTCTTCTTCTGTTTCGTCGGGTTCGACCATGACGTAGTGCGTCTGACCGAATTGATCTCTCAACTTTGCCTGTGCAGGTTCGCTGCGTCTTGCCGTGCCGAGAGTGAGTGTGGCAACTCTGCCAACGAAGCTATCTTCTGAGACAGCGCTCGTTTCATCTTTGGGAATAACTTTCGCAAGAAGTCCGCCTGCTACTCTTACGCATGGCAGGGCCGCCAGAAACGACGGTATGCTTGCGACGAGAGCCGGAAGCAGGAATCCTATGGTATTGCTTGCAAACCACTGAAGTGCCAAGCCGCACAATCCAAAGGACGTCAGAAAAATGATCATCAACACCAACACCGGGACTCTGCCTACATGCAGCCATCCTAAAAGCTTTGTCAGTCCGCTGCCCGCGTGCAGGTCGAAATCCGCGTCCGCGTCTATATCGGGCAGGTCGACATCCGGCAGCATGCTGTCAAGCACGCCCGAAATACCCAGTCCGATTAAAGCCGCCACCCCCTCAAGGAGGCCGATGGCGGCCATTAGGCCCAGTGCTACGGTAAACGGCAGGTTTTCGCCCGCCGCAATAAACTCAATCATTACTTGTCTACCTTAGACTTGAGTTCTGCCAAGCGTTCCTGAATGCGGTTCTTGCGCGCCAGATCCTCCAGCTCCGCCAGTTTCGCCGCATCTTCGGTTCTGGTGGCGGCTCCAGAAGAGCCGACTCCCGTTTGAGCTGCCAAGACTCGGTCAAATGCAGACTGTGCCTGCTCGACTTTGTTCTGCACTTTGCTGCTGGAGCTAACCGAAGCATCTCCGCTAGCTGCTTGAGTGGGCGCGGCTCCGTTCGAAGACGATGCCTTGAACTGCTTCAGCTCTTCGCTCATTTCGCGCTTTTTTGCTTGCAGTGCGGAAATGTATCCCTCGAGTTCTACCTCTGTTTCGCCGCATTCAGTGATGCTGTTTTCAAGCACCGGAATCTGCGCTTCTATATCGAGCTGCTTAGAGATAGCTGCCTCGGCAAGGTCCTCTCGACCGTCTTTTAGAGCTACTTCAATCTGCTCTGAGAGCTCATCGTGCTTTCTATTTTCTTCAAGTAAACGTTTATTGGCGAGATGCTTCCTGGCAACCTCTTTGCCGAGTTCGCTTCTAACGTCGGCGATAGCATCGTCTATCTCACGCAGAGCTTGTTCCATTACAACTTCCGGGGCTGCATTCTCGACAGCATCGACAATCGCATTAAAACTGCCCGCAACAATTCTACCGACTCGTCCTGCAATACCTTCTCTCATCGCTATTTTTCCTCCGTCTGCTGTCTGTGTGAAATTAATGAAACCAAATCAATTACGTTCTCGAGTCTATTTGAGATAAGGTTCGCGTCGTAACAGCGGCTCTGAGAAGTGACCCCGAGACGCAAGACGTTTTCGATCAGCGTAAACACGCGATCGGCTACTCCCTTTTCAAACTGTCCGAGAGAGGACTCATCGTTGTCCTCAGTTCGTTGATCAAGCGTTGTCATCAGGTATGCGAGCATGTCGGGTATCCATTCTCCTACCTGCGCAAGAAACTCCGAATGAGTCTGCGTTGCATGTTCAATCTCGCGAATCTGGGAAACAATTGGCGCGACCATCTCCTTCGCAATTGCCAGACAATTGCCGTAGTCATATTTGCCCACGGCTCGGCGCCTTGCTTCGGAAATTATTGTGCGAAGTTTTTCGCTCGGTGTTTTCGCACCAACTACCTCCAGCCTCGCGATGAACTCAGCGTCTTCTTCCGAGACTCTCACGCTAAGCGGGATAGTTTTGCTACTAGGCATCGGCTTTGTTCCTCGAAAATTAAATTACAAACATTTACGCGATTATTGTTTAAGTATACAAACGTATACATATGAAGTCAAGTGTATTTGTATGTAATTTAATGTATATCCGTTCGCCAGCCGCTAGAGCCCCGAAATAACGTGGTTTTATTTATGTAGCTTTAGTGGATTAGCAAAAGACGGAAGGGTAAACTGTGAGGTATGAAAAAACCCGACTGCTTCAGTTGGCTGAAGCTGCCGGGCTAAAAACTCGCATCGGCCCGACTAGGGCCGTTTTTTATCGTGTTGGCAGTTGGTTAGGCTGCCAAATCGTCCGTCGCAGGAACTCTTTTTGCCGCATGCGCGTCAGGAGGTATTTCTACACCTCCTTTGTATACATCGTACTGAATGGCTGTTCTTATAGCAATACGAAAAATGACGGTTTCGTAAGTAGAATCTTAGATGACAGTGAGTGAATTGTTATAAGTTTCCGAGATCGCTTCGGTCTTGCAAGGGATGTTCGCGGTCAGCGTACTTCCGATTTCTTTATGGGTTTTTTGGCCTGAGAGAAGCGGGCATTCATAGCGCCCGCTTAAAATCACTCAAATTAAACTAAGTTTTCTTCAAGTGGCTAATGTCGAATCGAAGATTCAAATTGTTTCAGCCAGGTAGTTCACTAGTTAACAGTTGGACCTAGCTGCGGATGTACAAAAGTCCGGAAGTTGTAAGTAAAACTAATCTTTCTTCAAAAAAAAATGTTTCGCTAACGTTGACGACTGAGAGAGGCTGCTGTAGCAACGTTCTTAGGGCAGAGAAGTTGGTGAATGTAGTTTACCGCAAAGCTTTTCGAAGGATTCTTTTCGGAGATGAAAACTCCTGAGGCGGGTAACCAATTCAGGATACATTTTCGCAAAGCGCTGCTGTAGATCGTTCGCGAACTCAGGTGACTGGGCCTTTAGTGTGATTGCCAGGCGAGGCGACTTGTTTGGTGGATTGTCAAAGGCTTTTTTGTCTCGGCTTATCAGATTGATTCGTCGACTTGTTAAGTCAAAGATCTAAAGTCGAGTCCGTCGCAGGAGGAGACTTTTTTTTCATGTGCGCGGCGTAGCCAAAAGCTCGCCGCGTTTTTTTTTGCTAAAAACTGGGCTCAAGTGAGCATTAGAGTTTTTTCAGGTTTGAGAAAATAATGTTGTTGTAAACCGGATGCTTAG